>NZ_PNDT01000351.1:0-373 GCF_005886375.1 Pseudoalteromonas sp. S1727 | reverse complement strand
GCTGCATGAGCCCACGGGACAGGCATAGAAAAAATTTATTTTTTACGTCGCTTTCTTCTAAGCCATTTGCTTTTCGCTCTATAACTTCGCCAACAAAGTGTTGTTTGTCTGATACTGAATGGCCGTATTCATAGTTTTGATACTCTTGATGGGCGGGGCGTTTTAAAAATCCTTCGGTATACCCACGGTGCGCTAAGTTTTCAAATGTTTTAAATAAGTATGCATCAAATGGTCGACCCGCTACGGCGTCGTCAATTGCTTTGCGGTAAAGCTGTGCAGTACGCGCTAAGTAGTAAAAAGATTTAGTACGGCCTTCTATTTTTAAGCTGTGGACGCCCATTTTTGTTAATTGCTCTACGTATTGCAGAGCGCG
>NZ_PNDT01000350.1:0-337 GCF_005886375.1 Pseudoalteromonas sp. S1727 | reverse complement strand
GGCGAACCGACTTCACTAAATTAAAGTAAAATTTCCCTTTAATTTGAATAGTGAGTGTAGAACCATCAGCGGAGGCACTCTTGCTTATACTCATTAGTTAACTCCTGATCAGATTATCCATTCTTAATGAGTATTAAATATAACTGCTTAATTATAAATCAGCAAAAATAAAACCCGCCAAACACAAATTTGTTATTAGATTTGTTATTATCTACTTCATTGATTATTTAACTTTTTCAATGCAGGTTAAGCATGAGTTATAGTAATCTCGTTTATTCAACCTAAACATTCCGTATCATCCAACCCAAGCCAAGTAAAGAAGTGTCAAGTAAAGTAT
>NZ_PNDT01000349.1:0-259 GCF_005886375.1 Pseudoalteromonas sp. S1727 | reverse complement strand
GTAAGTTCAGAGTAGTGTATCTCGAATATCTTAAGGTGAATTCTGCCGCTGGCATGGTATATAGGTTAAAATCGTTATTTCGGGGTACATCCATACCAGCGTTGAAAGGCACGTTGAAAACCACTTTGCTCACAAAAACGTAGACGACTCGTAATCTCCAGTACACTTATTTTTTGTTGCAACATTTGTTTGGCATGGTACTTACGCAGTTCATCAACCAATTGTGAGTAACTACAGTTTTGTGAGGGTAAGTAGCGTT
>NZ_PNDT01000348.1:0-308 GCF_005886375.1 Pseudoalteromonas sp. S1727 | reverse complement strand
TAATGGTAAGAGTTACGGCAGTAGTGAAATGAATTTATCCCCTATAAATGATGGTGTTTACGTAGCTGCGTGCTTTGGTGTTTTAGATGGGTTTTAATGATTTAGTAAATGGAGTTATATCATTAGTTGTAAAGCCTTATAAATATTCTTCCTGCTCGACGGTTAGTCTGGTGAGCTCAGTTACAGCCTCCGTAACTCAAGGTTTGTATTTTCTAGTTGATTCACCAATCGAGGTAGTTGCTGAGGAAACTACGCTCATTACGATAAACCTTTTTAGGGAGATTTACCGTATGCATAGGGCTGATTCG
>NZ_PNDT01000347.1:0-339 GCF_005886375.1 Pseudoalteromonas sp. S1727 | reverse complement strand
GGTTCGTCCGATATGTATACCGATGGAGGGATGTAAAGATCTTCCAAAATGTATCCAAAAAAGGGTTTTCACTTGGACTTACAGTAATGTTGAAAGACAAGTTCCGTCCATCTATTCGCTATGACGGTAAAGTCAAAGACTTGCAATCTCTACGCGACACTATTTCTGCTATTTTGTATGGCTATTTTTTTTCAAAGCGTTGATAATGGTAAGTACATAGTCAATGTTCAGTTAGCTGTTCTACTTTATAGAAATGTTTTTGATAAGAGTAGTATTGATACGGGAACACAGCTATATAACAAACTGAATACGATGCTGGCTAAACTTGATCAAGCTTTA
>NZ_PNDT01000346.1:0-213 GCF_005886375.1 Pseudoalteromonas sp. S1727 | reverse complement strand
GTTAAAATTCGTCACTTATTTGCGCTAATGCGGTTTCAATGGTTTTATAACAAATAATGCACCACGGACACATTACGTCTGAACCGTTGGAGATTTTTAGCTTTTTCATGAGTGAGCCTATTTTTTACAGTGGGTACGGGTCTATTTGGAGGCGCTAAGCGGATCATTGAAGAGGGGCATTTTGCCAGGTACAGAAATAAGTGCTTAACCTGC
>NZ_PNDT01000345.1:0-368 GCF_005886375.1 Pseudoalteromonas sp. S1727 | reverse complement strand
TTTTGGTGGCAAGTGATTATCGCCAGCAAAAAGAAATTAATATGGCGTATCTTTATTTGATTCTATATTCGCTGAGCAAAGATACAATCAGGTAACAGCGACGCAATAATTAGGTATTACATCTATAGGCTCATGTAAAATCAATTATTGCTTTTGAGTAATGATAACGCGTTTAATGAGCAACGTTTATTACAGCAACTGCAAACAATAGATAAGCACCATTTACAGAAACAACGTTGGTTATTAGCAGGTATTTTGATTATGTGCGGCTTGGCATTTATCTATTGGCTCTGGCAAAATCTGCGATATTTTTTAACTATAAAAAAAAAATTTTATTAGCGTACTCATACAATTGCAAAAAGTAATAA
>NZ_PNDT01000344.1:0-264 GCF_005886375.1 Pseudoalteromonas sp. S1727 | reverse complement strand
TACATATTGGTGATGCACTTGATATGACCTTAATTTTAGCATCTGTTGATCTATATATTAGTTGGTTATTCACAGGTCCTTGAGTTTTTGCATTATATACACATCATCAACCTGAGCATATTGGTTTAAAAATCTATTTTAAAACCATCAAAACAATAGAAATATACGAGGTTGAAAATATTTATGTATGGGAAAAATCTTAACTTTAATATGGGCTGGATAAGAGTCCCTTACGCCTTGAGGTAAAACAGCTTATTTATCAGC
>NZ_PNDT01000343.1:0-238 GCF_005886375.1 Pseudoalteromonas sp. S1727 | reverse complement strand
GATGAACTAGAAGAATTAGCAGAGCTTGCCTTACGCGCCTTAGAGAACTTACTTGATTTACAAGACTACCCAGTTCCTGCGGCAAGAAATCCCACTATGGGTCTACGTACTTTAGGAATAGGTGAGATCAAGTATGCCTATTACCTTGCTAACAACGGTAAGCGTTATTCTGATGGCAGTGCGAAAGCACTAACGCATAAACCGTTCGAAGCGATTAAATATTATTTGATGAAAGCGT
>NZ_PNDT01000035.1:0-45913 GCF_005886375.1 Pseudoalteromonas sp. S1727 | reverse complement strand
TTTATAACGCAGTTAGCGCTTTATTTAACCCGCTAGAAAGGGTAGATAGTTAAGTTAATCGGTAAACGTACTCGAAATACAAAGCACTCATAGTTGCGGCTAAAGTGGCTGTGATTATCTAGGCCGTAGACTCGCATTTTTACCTGACTTTGTTATATACTACTGCGCGTAGATAAAAAGGTTTATCTATGGTTACTTACATCATTGCCAATTGTAGTACTTAATTGATTTCCAAATGAATACAATTATGTACTGTAATTGGTACTTTGATGATGACTTATAAAATACATTTAAGGATTATTTTAAGTGCAAGCAATTATTAAAGAATTTCAACTAGGTCAACACACCGTTACCCTAGAAACAGGTGCAATTGCTCGTCAAGCAGACGGCGCAGTACTAGCAAGCATTGGCGACACATCAGTATTAGTAACAGTTGTTGGTAAGCGTGAAGCACAACCAGGCCAAGACTTTTTCCCATTAACAGTTAACTACCAAGAGCGTATGTACGCTGCGGGTCGCATTCCTGGTGGCTTTTTAAAGCGCGAAGGTCGTCCTAACGATGGCGAAACACTGATTGCACGTCTTATTGACCGTCCAATTCGTCCACTTTTCCCAAATGGTTTCGTAAATGAAGTACAAGTTATTGCGACTGTTGTTTCTGTAAACCCTGAAATCCAACCTGATATGGTTGCGATGATTGGTACTTCAGCAGCACTTGCTATCTCTGGTATCCCTTTCAGTGGCCCAATCGGTGCAGCGCGTGTAGGTTACATCAATGGTGAATATGTACTTAACCCAACACTAAAAGAGCTTGAAGAAAGCCAACTTGATTTAGTTGTTGCAGGTACTGATAACGCAGTACTTATGGTTGAGTCAGAAGCAGACGTACTTGCAGAAGACGTGATGCTAGGTGCGGTTGTATATGGTCATGAGCAATCTCAAGCTATTATCAACGCAATCAATGAATTCAAAGCAGAAGCAGGCAAGCCTACTTGGGATTGGACTGCTCCTGAGAAAAATGTAGCTCTTGAAGATAAAGTAGCTCAACTTGCATCAGAAAAAGTAGGCGAAGCTTACCGCATTACTGATAAAGTGGCACGTAAAGAAGCATTAACGGCAGCGAAAGACGCGGTTGTTGAAGCACTTACAGCTGAACTTGCAGAAGACGAAACGCTTGATAAGCAAGAAGTAGGTAAAGTATTCGGTTCACTTGAGAAGAAAATTGTACGTGGCCGCATTACAGCGGGCGAGAAGCGTATCGATGGTCGTGAACCAGACATGATCCGTGCATTAGATGTAATGACAGGCGTATTACCGCGTACTCACGGCTCAGCAATCTTTACACGTGGTGAAACACAAGCGCTTGTTACTGCAACACTTGGTACAGAACGTGATTCACAGTTAATCGACGATTTAACTGGCACACATAAAAATCACTTTATGCTTAACTACAATTTCCCTCCGTTCTGCGTAGGTGAAACAGGTTTTGTAGGTTCTCCTAAGCGTCGTGAAATCGGTCACGGTAACTTAGCTAAGCGTGGTATCCAAGCTGTAATGCCAACACTAACTGAGTTCCCTTACTCAATCCGTGTTGTATCTGAAATCACTGAATCAAATGGTTCATCTTCAATGGCATCTGTTTGTGGTACTTCTTTAGCACTTATGAACGCCGGTGTGCCAATTAAAGCGTCTGTTGCGGGTATCGCGATGGGTCTAGTTAAAGAAGACGAGAAGTTCGTTGTTCTTTCTGACATCTTAGGCGATGAAGATCACTTAGGTGATATGGACTTTAAAGTAGCGGGTACATCAAACGGTATCACGGCACTACAAATGGATATCAAGATTGAAGGTATCACGCAAGAAATCATGCAAATTGCACTTAAGCAAGCAAAAGCTGCCCGTTTACATATTCTAGGTGTAATGGACGAAGCAATTGCTGCGCCTTCTGAAGAGCTATCTCAGTTTGCTCCTCGCATTTATACTATGAAGATCCCACCGAAGAAAATCGCAGAAGTTATCGGTAAAGGCGGCGCAACAATTCGTCAACTTACTGAAGAAACAGGCACTACGATTGAAATCGAAGATGATGGTACAATCAAAATTGCAGCAACTGATGGTATGAGTGCACAAGATGCAATCACACGTATTGAGCAGTTAACGGCTGAGCTTGAAGTAGGCACTATCTACACAGGTAAGGTTGTACGTATCGTAGATTTTGGTGCGTTTGTTAATATCTTGCCAGGTAAAGATGGTCTAGTACATATTTCACAAATTAGCACTGAGCGTGTTAATACCGTGACAGATCATTTATCTGAAGGTCAAGAAGTGAAAGTTAAAGTACTTGAAGTAGACCGTCAGGGTCGCGTACGTTTAAGTATCAAAGAAGCAATGGAATCAGCAGCACCAGCAGCTGACGCACCAACAGACGCTTAATTGTTGATATTTAATTCAGTTAATTACTGGATAACATAAAAAGGGGCTGTATAGCCTCTTTTTTTATGCTTTAATGAAACCTCTGTGGATAGCACTTGTCTTATCTGTTTGCTACTTATCTTGGTATAAAGGATTTTAATGATACTTAAACACATAGCCTTGGCATCGTTAGTTATTTTGTCTTTAAGCGCCTGTCAATCTACTTCGCAAGCACAACCAACAGCAATTGTGAATGTGCCTTTTACTGCACCATTACCTTCTGATTTTCGTAGTGAAATTGCAATAGCGCGTTATTCTGAGTTGTTGAACCGTGCCGATTTAGCGCCAGATCAACAAGCAAAACTGTATTATGATCGTGGTGTCTTATTTGATAGCTTAGGAATGTCAACCTTGGCACGGATTGATTTTAATCGTGCAGTGCAATTGAAGCCAGATCTAGCTGAAGTGTATAATTTTTTAGGTATTCATCACACGTTGATGCAGCAATATGAAAAAGCTTATGAGTTTTTTGATTCAGCCTTAGAGCTGAATGAGCAACACGAATATGCTTATTTAAATCGGGGGATAGCACTTTACTATGGTGATAGGCCAAACCTTGCAGCGGCTGATCTTGAAGAGTTTCTAGCTCGCTCTCCGAGTGATCCATACCGAGTATTGTGGCTCTACTTAGCGCAAGCCGATGCTGATCCTGTGCAAGCGTTATCTGCTTTAAAAGCCAATGCGCAAGGCCTTGACGATAGCCAATGGGCATATGGGTTAATCTCTTTGTATATGGGTGATTTGAGTGAGGGGACTTTTTTAGCTAGCATTAGTGAAGGTGTATCAACTGAGCAAGAGTATGCACAACGCCTATGTGAAGCGTATTTTTATCTTGCAAAAATGTACCAAGCAAAAGGCCTAGATTACCAAGCGGCTGACTTTTTTCGTTTAGCGCTTGCGACTAATGTTCATGAGTTTGTGGAATATAAATATGCTCGCTTAGAGCTTGAGTTAATGGCTGGTGAAAACGCCAGTTAAATACTTTGTTAGCGTTGCTGTTATACTGACAGTTGGTTGCTTATCAAGCTCAGTAAATCAGCATCGCGATGTTGCTTTTTGGCATGCCCAACATTCCCCAAAGTCTATTTTACTCAATTATTATGGTTTTATTGCCGATTTTAATGCGCAATTAAATAACTTACCTGATCCTCATTTATACCAGCTAGCCTTAAATCAAGTGGTTGATGCTCAGTTTGCATGGGCATTACGATTGTTAAACAATGAAGAAGCTGACGCAGCAATGCCGTTTTGGCGTGCCAGTGTTGATCAGCAAGGTATTGAACAACGCCGCCAGCTCAGTGCTTCGTTATTTCGCTTTGAGCGTTGGGAAGATTTAGAATATTTAAACGAACAACAACTTTTACCTGCTGGCGATGTGGCTGAGCATTTAAAATTGCATCGCAGTGCGTCACCGCGACGAATAGAGCAAGGTTTTGCTAATGATGAAGGGTTTTTGTTGGATTTTTCACAACTTCAAGCAATGCCTCAGTGTCAGTATAATGTACTGATGATGACAGATCACCGTCTAGGGCTGCGTCAACTGAATGCACTATCACAACGGTATCGGCAACACCCGCAGCCTAGAGCCGCAAGTTTTTGTTTTAGTAAACCCATTTATTTAGGAAATACAATAGATTGCCAGCAGCAGCCTGACGCCGCTGCTCGCTGTAATTGGCACCCTTTCATTGCGGATAAAACATGGCCAGCAGGCTTTGACTTTATTGTAATGATGACCGCGACAGGCTTTGGTAATGTGCAAGGGGGAATAATGCACTTAAACTCAACGAGCCACTACGGATTATTTTTGCATGAGTTGATGCACTTTAATGGCTTTGAAGATGAATACGTGTTGCCAGCAGCAAAACAAGCATGGTTGTGTGATCAGCGAGGCTTAGTTGCACCTAATTTGTTTATTGCCAATGGTGTGGCTCCGCCCAAGGGCTGGACTTTAAGTGCTAGTTGTCAAAGGGGAAGTAAAGCTTATAAACCCAGTGCTGACTGGTCAATTATGCAATATCAAATATTGCCACTTTCTGAACAATATCAACAGTTATGGTTGCAAAAGATCAATGAGCCGCATTATCAGCCGGTGCGCTTTGCTGACTATTTTCAACAAATGGAACCTGCTATGGACTTTATCACCAAAATGACAAATAAAAATATTGCTGAGTAAAGTTGTGAATAATATGAAATCAGCGTTAAATTAGTACAAAATAGCAGCAGGTAGGAGGGCTAACTATAGACAAAATCGTCCCTGATCAGTATAACTATAACCACTATATGTGTTTTTTAAAGCTAAAATTAAACCATCTCAATGACCAGTACTAAACTAAAACTAACTAGCAGTGTATTGATACTCTTATGACTTCAAAAGGTTTCTCATTATGACTTTGCTCTGGATACCCTTGTTATCCTTAATTGGCAGTGTTATTTCTTCCTGCACCGGAAAACTGACTCGTAATCAATCTACGAGCTTAACTATGCTGGCACCGTTGTGTGCGTTAGCAATCACTATTTATCATGCGCCTACGATTTTAGCGGGTGAAACGCTCCGTTTTACTGCACAATGGATACCGGCATTAGGAATAGACATTGCTTTACGCTTAGATGGCTTAAGCTTATTGTTTATTTTTATGATCTTAGGGATCGGCTTACTGGTTATCTTTTATACTCGTTACTATTTGAGTACGAAAGACTCAATGGCAAAACTCTATAGTTATTTGATGCTATTTATGACAGCAATGCTTGGTATTGTGATGTCGAATAACGTTATTCAATTATGGTTTTTCTGGGAACTCACCAGTATTAGTTCTTTCTTACTTATTAGCTATTGGTGGCATAAATCTGAAGCCCGTAAAGGTGCTCGTATGGCACTGGCAGTTACTGGTGCTGGCGGCTTAGCGTTACTCGGTGGTTTGTTATTGATCGGAGACATTGTTGGTAGTTACAATCTTGATGTGATTTTAGCAAGTCGTGCGCTGATCCAATCACACGAACTGTTTGAAGTCGCTTTAGTGCTGATGTTATTAGGTGCCTTTACTAAGTCAGCGCAGTTCCCATTTCATTTTTGGTTACCACATGCTATGGCTGCGCCAACACCGGTTAGTGCTTATTTACATTCAGCAACTATGGTCAAAGCGGGAATATTTTTACTGGCGCGTTTCCACCCTGCGCTAGCAGGAAATGATACTTGGTTTATTTTAGTCGCCATGACAGGTTTAACCACCTTATTAGTTGGCGCATACATCGCATTATTTAAGCATGATTTAAAAGGCTTGTTAGCGTATTCAACCATTAGTCACCTCGGTTTGATCACTTTATTACTTGGTTTGGATACCGAACTTGCTACCGTCGCTGCGATTTTCCATATTATTAACCATGCCACATTCAAAGCCTCTTTATTTATGGCGACCGGTATTATTGATCATGAAACCGGCACGCGTGATATGCGAAAACTCAATGGTATGTGGCGTTTTATGCCTTACACGGCAACCCTTGCAATGGTTGCTGCGGCCGCTATGGCAGGGGTGCCATTGCTAAATGGTTTCTTATCAAAAGAAATGTTTTTTGCTGAAACCTTGCACCAACAAGTGCTTGGCTCAATGTCATGGTTGATCCCCGTATTAGCGACTCTGGCAGCGGCTTTTTCAGTGGCTTATTCAGCACGCTTTATCCATGATGTCTTCTTTAATGGTGACCCAATTGATTTACCGAAAACACCCCACGAGCCGCCGCGTTATATGCGTGTGCCAATCGAAATCTTAGTGGTGTTATGTTTGCTCGTTGGTATGTTCCCTAATTTTGTTGTCGATGGCATCTTATCTGCGGCATCGTTGGCTGTATTAGGGGATGCAACGCCTGAGTTTAAATTGTCAATTTGGCATGGCTTTAACTTACCTCTACTAATGAGCTTTTTAGCAACGTGTTGTGGTGTGTTTATTTACATTCAACGTAAGCACTTGTTTCAATTTCAAGCATCATTACCAACATTGAATGCTAAAAAGACCTTTGAAAGAGTGCTTTATATTGTTATCAAATGGAGCCAAGAGAAGATCCGCAGTACGGAAAATGGTTCATTACAGCGTTACATCGTCATTATGCTCGGTGTTGTTTTATTATGTGCAGGTTGGCCGCTATTTGAAATGGGGGCGCTGGCGGGAACAGCACCTCGCACGCCTATTGACTTCCATAATGGTATTGGCGCGGGCTTATTAATAATAGGTGCGATTAGCACTGTAATTTGGCATCGCTCTCGTATGGTATCGCTATTGATGATATCAATTGTGGGCTTAATGGTGTCGGTTGCCTTTACTCGCTTTTCTGCGCCTGACTTGGCATTAACACAATTAACTGTGGAAGTTGTGACGGTAATATTGCTAATGCTGGCATTGTTTTTCTTACCGCAACGTACACCAAAAGAGTCGAGCTCTTTACGCATTTTACGTGATTTAGGTATTGCCTCAGCAGTGGGAGTGGTCGTTGCGAGTATTTGTTATGCGCTGCTTACCCGTCCGCTTGAATCTATTTCCGACTTCTTTGTTGCTAACGCCAAAACAGGTGGGGGGGGTACCAATGTGGTTAACGTTATCTTGGTTGATTTTAGGGGCTTCGACACGCTAGGAGAGATCACCGTATTAGGTATCGCTGCATTAGGTATATATAAGTTACTTGCTAATTTACCACTGTTCATGCCTGCAAGTGATAGTGAAGGGCGTCCGTGGGCTCGTGAACGCTATCCAATACTACTTTCAAGTATCTCGCAAAGCTTATTACCATTAGCCTTACTGGTATCGGCTTATATATTCTTACGCGGACATAACTTGCCTGGAGGTGGTTTCATTGCGGGCTTAGTAACGTCAATTGCGTTTATTTTACAGTATATGGCCCGTGGCTCGGTGTGGATCACCTCTCGTTTTGATGTCAACTATCGCAAGATTATTGCCTCAGGTATCGCTATTGCCATGTTTACAGGTTTAGGCAGTTGGGCATTTGGCAGACCGTTCTTAACAACATGGTTTGATTACTTTGATATTCCATTCGTGGGTAAAACGGAGCTTGCCAGTGCCATCGTATTTGATTTGGGCGTGTACTTAACCGTAGTTGGTGCAACCTTAATGATTTTAGCAAGTCTTGGTAAGCTCACTGCTGATGCAGCTAAAGAAGAGGTCAATATTTAATGGAACTGTTATACGCATCGTGCGTTGGTGTATTAGTGACGTGTGGTATTTATTTACTTCTAAGGGCGCGTACTTTCCCTGTCGTATTGGGATTGACGATGATTTCCTATGCAGTAAATTTATTTTTATTTTCAGCAGGACGGCTCACAATTAATAAGGCTGTAGTGCTTGGTACTGGTGCTGATTATGCTGATCCTCTACCACAAGCGTTAGTATTAACGGCAATCGTGATTGGCTTTGCAATGACGGCATTCGTGGTGATTTTAGCTATTCGAGGTCGTGCGGATTTGGGTAATGATCATGTCGATGGTCACCTTGTGAAAACCAATAGCAAGGAGCACAAATGATTCAGCACTTGGCTTCATTACCCATCCTAATTCCAATGCTAGCAGGGATATTGTTGCTATTACCGCCATGCGGTAAAAGTATTCCTATTCGCCGTGTCGTGTCGACTGTGATGTCGATTATTACTGCCTGTATCAGTGCGGTGTTACTGGTTCATGTATATAGCTCAGGTCCCATGGTCTATGCTATTGGTGATTGGCAAGCCCCGTACGGTATTGTTTTAGTTGCTGATTTGTTGTCAGTATTACTGGTTGCTTTAACGTCATTTTTAGCTTTGGTTGTAGTGCTTTATAGTAGTGTTGGCGATGATGAGAAAGGCAGCTTTTTTCACCCGTTAGTGCATTTTTTAGTGCTAGGTGTAAATGGTGCATTTTTAACGGGCGATTTATTTAACCTGTTTGTATTCTTTGAAGTGCTATTAATCGCTTCATATTCGTTATTGATGCATGCAGGAGATAAACATAAAACCCGTGCCGCCTTACAATACGTAATATTAAATTTGATTGGCTCAAGTGTATTTTTGATTGCGCTGGGTATTCTATATGGCGTATTAGGCACCTTGAATATTGCTGATATGGCACTCAAAGTATCGCAGCTACAAGGTGATGACGTATACCTTGCGAAAATAGGCGGCTTATTACTTTTGGTTGTCTTTGCTCTAAAAGGCGCACTATTACCTTTGCATCTGTGGTTACCAAATACCTATGCCAGTGCTATGCCGGTGGTCGCAGCTCTGTTTGCGATTATGACAAAAGTAGGTGTGTACGCCATGCTACGAGTGTATACGGTTATATTTGGTGAGCAAGCAGGCTTATTGAATCATATGGCACAGCCTTGGCTGTGGGGCTTAGCAATAGCCACAATTATAATTGGTGCTATAGGTGTACTTGCGGCACAAGATTTACGTAAGCTAACCGCGAATCTAGTTGTGGTGTCAGTGGGTACTTTAGTTGCCTTAGTAGCGATTCAGCATGTGAGTGCAACGGCTGCCTTGTTATACTACTTAGTTCATTCAACCATTATATGTGCGGCGTTATTCTTATTAGCAGATCTCATTGCTCACCAGCGTGGCAAAGTGGCGGATCGTTTAGCTCCTGGGCGTGGGGTTGCACAACCTATCTTACTAGGTAGCTGCTTTATTGTTGCCGCTTTAGCTGTGGTTGGCATGCCGCCGCTCTCAGGGTTTGTTGGTAAAATTTGGATTTTAAAAATTACCCTTGATAGTGAGCGTGCACTGATTTTTTGGCCAGTGTATTTGATTGCCAGCTTTGCATTATTGGTTGCGCTTTCTCGGGCAGGTACTAGTTTATTTTGGGAGCGTAAGCACCAAGGTCGTGATCACCTTGAAGAAGAGCACGCTAAACCAATGCAAGTTATTGCTGTAATTGGTTTATTAGCATGTTCGCCATTAATGGTTATTTTTGCGGGGCCAATTTCCGAATATATGATAGCGGCTGCGACCCAACTACATGATATATCGGCTGGTATAAATACTGTTCTTAAGGGAGGCTTATAATGCGTTTAGAATCCCGTTTTCGTTGGTTACCTACACCATTTCGTAGTTTATTACTCTTTGTTGTGTGGTTACTTTTAAATAACAGTGTATCGCCAGGTCATATTATTTTGGCCGTACTGTTTGCCTTTTTTATCCCTGTGATCACCTTTCCATTTCGTGAGCCACAGCCGCTGATCATTAAACCGGGGTTAGCAGTTAAACAGTTTTTAATAGTGTTGTTTGATATTATTACGGCAAACTTACAAGTTGCACTGCTAATTTTAGGACCGGTTAAAAAGCTGCGTCCGGCATTTGTGAAGGTTCCACTCGATCTAACTCACGCAATGCCGATCACTATTTTGGCGAGTACAGTATCATTGACACCAGGTACAGTGAGTGCTGAAGTTTACCCTATACCAGAGTCATTACCGCCAGGTGAAGAGCCAACAGAGCGCTACTTATTAATTCATGTATTAGATTTAGATGATGAACAAGCATTGATCAATACCATCAAACAGCGCTATGAAGCCCCACTCAAGGAGATCTTTCAATGTTAGAAACGGTTTTTTTAATCGTCTTTGCTATGATTGGCCTATCACTGTTGCTTAATCTGTGGCGTTTAGTGGTTGGTCCTTCGGTGCCCGATAGAATTCTAGCGCTTGATACTATGTATATAAATACCATTGCATTGATCATTTTGTACGGTATGAGCATGGGGACAGGGCTGTATTTTGAAGCCGCGTTGTTAATTGCAATGCTTGGTTTTGTTAGCACCGTAGCGGTATGTAAATATTTGCTACGTGGCGATATCATCGAATAAGGGAGTACATATGTACAGTGAATGGCTAGTGTCTATTTTATTACTTATTGGTGGTGCTTTTATCTTAATTGGTTCGATTGGGTTAATTAAGATGCCTGATTTTTTTATGCGTTTGCATGGACCAACCAAAGCCACCACCTTAGGAATGGCTGGCGTGCTGATTGCCGCTATGGTGTTTTTTAGTAATGCACAAGATGGTATTAGTGTGAAAGAGCTATTGATCACCATCTTCTTGCTAATTACTGCCCCGATCAGCGGCTATATGCTGATAAAGTCAGCTATTCATCATAAACTAAAAGCCAAAGACGGCACTAAAGGCTTAGATAACGTTGAAGATGACTGATCAGCATTAAGTATGTTTAAGTTGATAGGCCCGTTAAGTTTACGCTAGCGGGCTTTTTATTGACCGTTATTATTTGTACACTCAAGCACATCATGAATTGCCATCACTAATAAATGCTAAAACGTAAAAAACTCATTATCGCGTACCTATTGATTATGTTGCCGCTGCTAGACAGCTTATTTATACCCCCCGCTTTTGGTCTGCAATGGCACAATGCAAAAACCATGTACTTGTTTAGCGCCTATTTGATACCCGTTAAATTATTGCTGGTGACTATTGGCGGTTTTTTATTAGTAAAGCAAGATCTGCAACATCAACAACAAGCTAGATCGTGGTATCACAAACTGCTTGATAGCCTAATTTTTATAGTGGCAGGTGTGCAGTTTATCGTGTTGGCGATTATAAGTGCTTTATATCTGGTGCTTGGCACCCAAGCGAACAACTATCAACAACAGGACAATATCAGTGTATATACCTCTGATATTGGCGCATTCGGTAAGGCTACCCATTATTTCTCATATCAGTGCACAGATGAATATGGCTTTTATACTTTAAACCCTATAGTGACTCTCGATTGGTTAGGGCATTTTAGTTTTAGCGTAAAAGGTAATACGTTAGTGATTAAGCATAATGATTATGCTGGTAAAGGCGATCAAATTAAGCGGGTGGACTTAACAGGGTATAGTTGTGAGAATTAAATTCCTACGTTATGTAGTTATTGAATGCAGCTGCCTCACGGCCAGCTGCAAACGTGGTTAGTTAAGTTAGTCTTTATCAGTATCTAACATGTCATCGTGTTTTGCCATGTCCCATGGAAGTTCACCTGGGCTGTTATCTAAAAAGTGCAGGTAGTTTTCAAACTGATCAAGTATATCTTTAACAATATCATCTTCATTAAAGCCATAAATGTCGTAGGATAAACCCCCACGACGTAAAAATACCTCAGCTCGATAGTAAAGTTGAGGATCATCATTAGTGGGTTTTAGCTCTGCGTAGGCGAAACTAGGAGTCGCATGCTCTGTGAGTCTAATATCGTACACAAAGTCAACATGGTTATGCCTTAATACAGTTAGAAATGCGCGGCCCATGACATCGTCAAACTCAACTACAGCTTGCCATTGACGAGTTTTTAATTCCGCTTGTACTGATTTCATTGCGTTGATGACAACCTGGCCTATAAATTCATGCACAGCACTTTTCTCAGGGTATGTAACCATTGCAGCTAAGCGTCGTTTCCAGTGCGAAAGCTCGGTGTTTTTATTAGTCAAAGTATGTGCTTGTAAGCTGTTATCTCTGTGTCCTTCAATTCGTAATGCACGCCAAAGGCCTACGGTTGCTAGTAACATAATTACCGCAAAGGGCAGCGCACTGGCGATTGTCATGGTTTGCAATGCACTTAACCCCCCTGCAATTAATAGCACTGCCGCAACAGTTCCCTCTAGTACAGCCCAAAAAACACGTTGCCAAGCTGGTGTATCGACACTACCACCAGAAGCTAATGAATCTATAACAAGCGAACCTGAATCAGAAGACGTGACAAAGAACGTAATGATTAAAATGACGGTTAACAGCGAGATAAAGAATGACCAAGGCAGCGCTTCATAGAGTTGAAAGAGCGCGACGGCATGATTTTCCTGCACATCAGCAATGAGGGTATCAAAGCCTTCATTCATGATGAGATTTAATGCAGTATCACCAAAAACAGAGAACCATAAGAAAGTAAAGATCGTCGGCACTAGCATAACCCCAACCACAAACTGTCTAATGGTGCGACCGCGGCTAATTTTAGCAATGAACATGCCGACAAACGGCGCCCAAGCGATAGTCCAGCCGAAGATAAATAAGGTCCAATTTCCTATCCAATCGCTACGGCTATAAGCTTGTAAATTGAAAGTACGCTCCACAATACCACTTAAGTAACTTCCGGTGTTTTGCAAAAAAGACTCTAAAATATGAATACTTGAACCGACAAAAAAGACAAACGTCATTAAAGTGATCGCTAACACCATATTTAAAATAGACAGACGCTTTACCCCCTTATCCATACCAGCCACAACAGATAGTGTTGCTGCGGCTGTTATTAGTGCAATCGCAATAATTTGTACTGTGGTACTTATCGGGATGCTGGGCCAAAGATAATGTAAGCCTGCATTAATTTGTGTGACTGATAGGCCAAGTGTGGTTGCTATACCAAATAGGGTTCCTAAAATCGCAAATACATCCACCGTATGACCTATAGGGCCGTGAATTTTATCTCCAATTAATGGGTATAAAGCAGAGCGGATAGATAAAGGTAGACCATGGCGAAAAGCAAAATAAGCCAATACTAAACCTACAATGCCGTAGATTGCCCAGATATGAAAACCCCAATGAAAAAATGCTATTTGCATGGCTTGCTTAGCCGCATCGACGGTTTCTGCTGCGCCACTGGGAGGGGAAGCATAGTGTAACACCGGCTCAGCTACCCCAAAGTAGAGTAATGCGACACCGTAACCGGCTGAGAAAAGCATGGCAAACCATTCAGGAAAGCTATATTGGGGCTGTGCGTGATCTGGGCCAAGTTTTATATTGCCCCAACTTGATGCGGCAACAGAGACTATAAATACCAAAAAAATAGCGACAGATAGCATATAAAACCAACCAAAGGTTTCAGTTATCCAAGATAAAGTAACACTAAATGCTTCACCAGCAAGTTCAGGGTTACTAATAGTACCGAGCACTAAACACAAAATGATTAACACTGCAGGTAAGAATACAGGCAGCAAAAGAGTTGAGCGAAAGGTCTTTTTCATCATATATTGATCCTTAATATTGAGAGCTAACTTTAAAGCATGCTTACTTACCTTATTACATCTAACGAGTGCTGGCTAATTTAGCCGCTTGTTTTCTTTACCCAAATTAGATAAAACTACATAGCTTAGTTGCTCCACTGGGTATAAAAAACTGCGCACAATATAATTGTAGATACCTAAATGCTAAAAATTAACCGGATTTAAAAACAATGGAAAAGTTGATAGATCAACATGGAGAAGCGCAGTTTGGGATTTTTCCACAAAGCGTTAGCGATATTAACTATTTGGATTTTGATCTTCGCAACAGTATGGGAAAACCTAAAGGGTCTTTAGCGAAAAAACTTCATTTTAATCAATTTCAATTTATTAGTTTTACCTGTGACACACTTATTATTGGCTTGGCTATCGTTGACTTGAAAATTGCTAGTAACTGTTTTGTGTATCTATTTGAGCCTGATACTGGGAAGTTTGAGGAGTTTAGTTTTACCAATTTACTTGCCTTCAACACCGCTATTGATACCAAACCAAACACTGGCAGTGCGCATTTTTATAAGGGCGCAAATAGTGTCGTTATCAGCTGTGAACACAGTCATCAGCGTAAAGTAACGGTTAATTTAAAAGCCGGTTTGAAAATCCACGCCGTCATTAATGAATCAGTAAATTACAATCCTCTTGCAGTGTGCGTACGAGCAGGATTTACCGGTTTTCATTTTACCCAAAAAGCCGCTGCACTGCCTTGTTCGGGGATTGTAAAATGGCAGGGGAAGAAAATGGATCTTGAGCAAATAAAAGCACAGGTAAGCGTAGATTGGAGCGCAGGCTTTATGCGCCGAGAAACTTATTGGAATTGGGCAAGTTTAGCATGTATTTTAGATGATGGCCGTCGTCTAGGTTTAAACCTTGCTGCAGGAGTGGTAGAAACAGGTTTTACCGAAAATGCGCTGTGGCTCGATGGCAATTTAACTAAAATAGATATGGTTGATTTTAAGTTTCAGCGTTATGTCGATAAGAATGATTGTACACAATGGCAACTTCGTTCAAACGACGGCATTATAAATCTCACCTTTGAACCTGCAGGTAAACGCCAAGATAAAACTAACTTATTCATCATCGCCAGCAATTTCACGCAACACTTCGGCCGCTTTTATGGCCAAATAGCGCTCGAAAATGAAGTTATCACACTCGACGGAGAGTGGGGACTTACCGAAGATCATTATGCGAAATGGTAGAGAGGAGTATTTTTAGCAGTCAGCCGTCAGCCGTCAGTTAAGTGATCTGACTGGGAAAAGTAAACATTTGGTTTTAACTCATTAATTAGTATTGAGTGAAAATAAAATAGCTGGGAGTGATGTCCTCAAACCCAGCTATTAACTCAAATCAGCTGATCGCTGACGGCTGAAAGCTTACAGCTCTTATTCGTCTATTGAGCGTAGTAGGGCGTTAATCCCCACTTTTTCGCGGGTTTGTTGATCAACTTTTTTCACGATAATAGCTGCGTATAGGCTGTGAGTACCGTCTTTTGATGGAAGTGCGCCAGGTACAACTACGGCACCTGCTGGTACACGGCCGTAGTGGATTTCGCCGGTTTCGCGGTCGTAGATACGCGTGCTTTGGCTGATGTAAACGCCCATTGAGATCACAGCGCCTTCTTCAACTACCACGCCTTCGACGATTTCAGAACGTGCACCAATAAAGCAATTGTCTTCAATGATAGTAGGGTTAGCTTGTAATGGCTCTAAAACGCCCCCTATGCCCACACCGCCAGATAAGTGAACATTCTTACCGATTTGTGCACATGAGCCTACAGTGGCCCAGGTATCAACCATGGTGCCGTCATCAACGTAGGCGCCAATGTTTACATACGATGGCATCAATACAACGTTTTTACCTACGAAGCTACCTTTACGGGCTACTGCATTTGGTACTACACGCATACCGCCTTGTTGGAATTGTTCCGGCGTGTAATCGCTAAATTTAAGCGGTACTTTATCGTAAAACTGGTTTACGCCATCGTTCATTGGTTGATTATCACGAATGCGAAACGACAATAACACGGCTTTCTTAAGCCACTGGTGGACTACCCATTCACCACTGATTTTTTCAGCAACACGCGCAGCACCGCTATCAAGTAGTTCAAGTACATCAATAATGGCTTGTTTTACGTCGCTTGATACTGTGCTTGGGCTAATGCTATCGCGATTATCCCAGGCGTTTTCAATCGTTGTTTTTAAATCTGACATAAGGTCCTCTTATTCGGTTTCTGCGTTGAGTTTTCTACGCAATGCTTGGTGAATTTTGGCTTGTTCTTCGTCTGTAAGTGCTTGGTATTCGTTATTTGATACCACGAAGAAATCTTCTGCACGCTCACCCACTGTGGTGATCCGTGCTGCGTGTATATGTAATAAATGCGCTTGGAATACTTCGGCTATCTTAGTTAATAGACCTGGAATATCCACCGCTTGAATTTCGATTAAACTGCGATCTTTACGCGGGTGTGGGCGTAAAATGATCTTAGGCTTAATATTAAAGTCTTTAAAACGCTGAGAGCGATTCTTTTTAAAGCGAATCTTCTTTTTCGGATCAGCAAGAGCTTGATCAAGACCCCGTTTGATTGATTGTGCTTGAGCACTGGCAATTGGATCGCCACTGACTTCAAGTACCACAAAACTAAACAATACATAGCCGTCACGTGTGGTGAGCACTTGGGCGTGTTGAATTTGCGCTTTTTTAGAGCCAATAACACTCACTAAGCGAGCAAATAAACCACCAGAGTAAGGACTATAAACAAAAATTTGTGTGCCGCCGTGCATGGCTGTATCAGATACTGCAACACTTGCTTGACTTAAATCGTCACAGTTGAGTAAGTGTTCAGTGTGCCATGATAATTGTTGCTCGCTAAAGGCAGTAAAGTAATTAGCTTTAAAGCGGCTCCAAATTAAATCAATCTGATTTTCATCATAACCATTATTGATAAGGCGTTGCTTGGCTTGGTGCTTTTTGTCTCTAATTTGGTCGCGCTGATCCATTGGGTTTTCAAGCCCTAACCGCAAAGCGCGCTGGGTGTGTAGATACAGCTCACGCAGTAGGGTGTTTTTCCAATCATTCCACAAGTTGTCGTTGGTGGCACGTATGTCGGCAACCGTCAAACAGTATAGGTAATCAAGCTGACGCTCTGTTTTGACTCGTGTGGCAAAGTCTTTAATCACATCAGGGTCGTTAATATCTTTACGCTGTGCAGTCACAGACATAAGTAAATGATTACTAACCAACCAAGCAATTAGTTTTCCATCAGAAGCCGAAAAGCGATGCAACTTAGCAAAGGCAATCGCATCCACTGACCCTAATTCTGAGTGATCGCCACCGCGACCTTTGGCAATATCGTGGAAAATACCAGCCAAATAAAGTAATTCGGGCTTATCCATACGGGTGACAATTTCACAACAAATAGGAAATTCTGCGATGTTGTCTTTACCAAAATACTGATAAATATTATTGATCAGTTTATGGGTGTGCTCATCCACGGTATAGGCATGAAAAAGGTCAAACTGCATTTGTCCAAAAATATTACGCCACTGCGGTAAATACGCTGCTAACATGCCATGCTTGTGCATAAGTGTAAATGCACGGCCCATGCCGTTAGGGTGTTTTACTAGTCGTAAAAACGCTTCTCGACAGGCTGCATAATCTTGTAAATCACCAAGAAGGCGACGACGCACTTGGCGAATGGTTCGAATAGTACTTGGGTAAATATGGGTGATTTCAGGGTTGTCAGCAATGTGTTCAAACAGCACAAATAATTGATCACGGCGAAAAAATACCGACGGATTTTTTACTCGGATCTGATGGCCAACACGCTCAAAATTGCGGTCAAGTTCAATAACCGCTTGTTCGTTACTTTCAGGCAAAATACTTTGCTCAAAATACGACAGCAGCATTTGGTTCAGCTCACGGACACGGCTCATAATTCTGAACAAACGCTTCATCATGCGTTCGACAGACGCTTTACCATCACTGCCAAAACCAAGGATATCGGCAGCTAATGGCTGGTGATCAAATAGCAAACGGTTTTCAGAACGCCCTGCGGCTAAATGGAGTGCAAAGCGAATATTCCAAAGGTTTTCTAAACACTCTGAAAGCTCTTGGTACTCTTCATGAGTTAAATAGCCGTGACTAATTAGCTCTTGCAGTGTTTCGGCTCTAAAGTGCTTTTTAGCAACCCAAATAATGGTTTGTAAATCGCGCAAACCACCTGGGTTTTCTTTAATATTGGGTTCGAGATTGTATGCTGTGCCGTGGCATTTTTTATGGCGTAATTGTTGCTCGTTAACTTTTGCCAAAAAGAATTCATCTGACTGCCAAATTGGAGTGGCGAGAATATGAGCTTTGAGTTTTTCATATTCGATGTGATTACCAAATAGTAAGCGGCTTTCAAGTAAACTAGTGGCAAAAGTGACATCGTCACGTTTTTGTTCGATAGCTTGCTCTATGGTGCGAACACTGTGACCAATCTCCAGATTAAGATCCCAGAGCATAGTGACAAACTGGCCGATTTTTTCACACACCTCATCGCTCGGTTGTTCTGTTACTAATAATAAAAAGTCAATATCAGAATAAGGATGCAGTTCTCCACGGCCATAACCGCCAACAGCGATCAAGGCTAAATCTGGTTCATGAGCTAAGTCAAAAACATGAAATAGTTTGATCAGCAGGCGGTCAATAAACTCAGCCCGGGCATTAATCAAATTACCGACGGGTTGCTTTGAAAACTCATTTTGTAACCATTTATAAAAATAATTAGAACAGTCGCGGTAATCAGTGAGTTGCTCAGCATCGCTAAGCAACTTTTTTACTTTATTGGGTAATGCCACGTGGGCTGGCTCCTAATGTTCGATGATCCTGTCTATTGTATCATCTGATCGGAGCGTTAAAATTTCAACACCATTTTCAGTAACAAGTAGTGTGTGTTCCCACTGCGCTGACAAAGAGCGGTCTTTTGTAACGACAGTCCAGTCATCTTTGAGCAGTTTACATTGGCGTTTACCGGCATTAACCATCGGCTCAATTGTTAAACACATACCTGCTTTGAGTGTTTCACCAGTACCAGCACGACCATAATGCATTACTTGCGGCTCTTCATGGAACTCTGCGCCAATGCCGTGACCACAATATTCACGAACAATTGAGTAATTAAAGCTTTCTGCATACTTTTGAATGGCTTCACCAATATCACCCAAACGTACACCTGGTTTTACCATTTTTATTGCTAAATAAAGGCTCTCCTGGGTCACTTCAGCAAGGCGTTTACCTTGAATGTTTGGGGTGCCAACATGAAACATTTTTGAGGTGTCGCCATGATAGCCATCTTTGATCACAGTGATATCAATATTGACGCTGTCGCCATTTTTTAAGGGTTTGTCGTTTGGAATACCGTGACAAATAACATGGTTTACAGACGTACAAATTGATTTTGGAAAGCCATGATAATTTAAAGGGGCAGGGATTGCTTTTTGTACATCAACAATATAATTATGACAAATTGTATTTAACTCATCAGTGGTTACACCCGGCACGACATGTGGCTCTATCATTTCGAGTACTTCTGCCGCTAAGCGCCCGGCAATACGCATTTTCTCTATTTCTTCAGGGGTCTTGATCACAGCGCTCATGGAGGCTCCATTATCGAGTTTTATTGCATTTATCGCCGCACAATTTTTGCGCGCGACGTTGAATATTTGTTTTTAATATGGTATAAAGCGCGCCGTCTTTTTACAAATAAATTCTTAAATGATTTTTTGTACTTAAGGCAAACACAATTTTATTTTAACACACACACGTATCGTCACATACACTTGGGTGCATTTGAAGTTTCATTTAACTTCAGTGTTGGTGCTATGGGATATGTGGAGGCCTAACCCTAAACTAAACAGAGGAAATACAAAATGGCAAACGTTTCAATGCGCGATATGCTTCAAGCTGGTGTTCACTTCGGTCACCAAGCACGTTACTGGAACCCTAAGATGAAGCCTTTCATCTTCGGTGCACGTAACCGTGTTCATATCATCAACCTTGAGCAAACAGTACCAATGTTCAACAACGCACTTAAGTTTTTAACTGGTGCTGCGTCAAACAAAGGTAAAGTTCTTTTCGTTGGTACTAAGCGTGCAGCAAGCGAAGCAGTTAAAGATGCAGCGATCGCAAGTGATCAGTATTACGTAAATCACCGTTGGTTAGGTGGTATGTTGACTAACTGGAAAACAGTTCGTCAATCAATCAAGCGTCTTAAAGACCTTGAAATCCAAAGCCAAGACGGTACTTTCGAGAAGTTAACTAAGAAAGAAACGTTAATGCTTAACCGCGAAATGGAAAAGCTTGAGAAGAGCCTTGGCGGTATCAAAAACATGGGTGGTCTTCCTGACGCACTTTTCGTTATCGATGCAGACCACGAGCACATCGCTATCCGTGAAGCTAACAACCTAGGTATCCCAGTTGTAGCGATCGTTGATACTAACTCTAACCCAGACGGTGTTGATTTCATCGTACCTGGTAACGATGATGCGATCCGTGCTATCCAGCTTTACACTGGCGCAGTTGCAGCAGCAATCACTGAAGGTCGTGAGAGCAATCTTGTTGCTCAAGCTGAGAAAGACGACTTCGTAGAAGCTGAGTAATTAGCTGTCATCAAGTCTTCACCTAAATTTAGGTGAAGACTTGCTATTCTTGTAGAGCGGGTAACCCGCTTATCTAAAACCTGTATTCAGATTTGAGGATTTACTAATGGCTGTAACTACTGCCCTAGTTAAAGAATTACGCGAGCGCACAGGCGCTGGCATGATGGATTGTAAAAAAGCGTTAACTGAGACTGATGGTGACATCGAGTTAGCGATTGAAAATATGCGTAAGAGCGGTGCTGCAAAGGCTGCTAAAAAAGCAGGTAACATCGCTGCTGAAGGTACTATCATCATCAAGCAAAACGCGGGTGTTGCAGTACTAGTAGAAGTTAACTGTCAAACTGACTTCGTAGCAAAAGATGCAAGCTTCTTAGCATTTGCTAACAAAGTTGCTGACGCTGCTATTGCTGAAACGATTGCTATCGAAGACTTACAAGCTAAGTTTGAAGACGATCGTGTTGAGCTAGTAACTAAGATTGGTGAAAACATCAATGTACGTCGTCTACAGTACATCGCTGGCGAAACGCTAGTTGAGTACCGTCACGGTGAGCGTATTGGTGTTGTTGTTGCGGGTGTTGCTGATGAAGAAACACTTAAGCACATCGCAATGCACGTTGCTGCTTCAAACCCAGAATACCTAACGCCTGCTGATGTACCTGCTGATGTTGTTGAAAAAGAAAAGCAAGTACAAATCGATATCGCGATGAACGAAGGCAAGCCAGCTGAAATCGCTGAGAAAATGGTTGTTGGTCGCATGAAGAAATTCACTGGTGAGGTTTCTCTTACTGGTCAAGCTTTCATCATGGAACCTAAAAAATCTGTTGGCGAAATTCTTAAAGAGAAAAACGCAACAGTTACTGGCTTCGTACGTGTAGAAGTTGGTGAAGGTATCGAAAAGAAAACAGAAGATTTTGCTGCTGAAGTAGCTGCGCAGATTGCTGCCGCTAAAGGTCAATAAAATCGATTTCCTTTGACTAAAAAGTAAGTTAGATGAAATTTATCTGTTATTTGCTTTTGCGTCATCGCTGAAAATTCTTTAAAATAACCGCGCTCATTATGTGAAAATCATAAGCGCGGTTATTTTTTATCCTTTTTTTATAAAGTTGGCCCAAATATATGACTATCAATCGTAAACCTATTTTTAGACGCGTTCTTCTCAAATTAAGCGGTGAAGCACTAATGGGAGACGAAGGCTTCGGCATCGACCCAAAAGTATTAGACCGCATGGCGCAAGAAATTAAAGAGCTTGTAGAACTCGACGTAGAAGTGGGTTTAGTTATCGGTGGCGGTAACTTCTTACGTGGCGGCTCACTTGCCGAAGCTGGCATGAATCGTGTGGTTGGCGACCACATGGGTATGTTAGCAACAGTAATGAACGGGCTTGCTATGCGCGATGCACTACACCGTGCATTTGTAAACTGCCGCTTGATGTCAGCTATCCCACTAAATGGTGTATGTGATGCGTACAACTGGGCCGAAGCAATTAGTTTATTAAAAACGGGTCGTGTTGTTATTTTTGCAGCCGGTACGGGTAACCCATTCTTTACTACGGATTCAGCAGCGTGTTTACGTGGTATCGAAATTGAAGCGGATACCGTGATCAAAGCAACCAAAGTTGATGGTGTTTACAGTGATGATCCGGTGAAAAATCCGGAGGCGACACTTTACCGTCACTTGAGCTACAATGAAATCATTGAAAAAGAATTAAAAGTAATGGATCTTGCGGCATTCACATTGGCGCGCGATCATAATATGCCATTGAGCGTATTTAATATGAATAAATCAGGCGCATTAAAGCGTGTAATTATGGGCGAAGAAGAAGGCACGCTTATTTCTTCACAAGCCTCAGATGAAGTTATTAACTAGATTAGGATTGAACCGTGATAAACGATATTCAAAAAGATGCTGCAGAACGCATGCAGAAAAGTGTAACGGCACTTAGCAGTCAATTATCTAAAATCCGTACTGGCCGTGCTCATCCGGCAATATTAGATGGTATTATGGTGCCGTACTACGGTGCACCAACGCCATTAAATCAAGTTGCCAATGTAACAATTGAAGACTCTCGTACGTTAGCATTAAGTGTATTTGATAAGTCGCTAGCACAAGCGGTAGAAAAAGCGATTATGGCGTCTGATCTTGGTTTAAACCCAATGTCAGCAGGTTCAGTGATCCGCGTTCCACTTCCTCCGCTAACTGAAGAGCGCCGTAAAAACTTAATTAAAATCGTTCGTGGTGAAGTTGAAAGTGGCCGTGTTGCAATCCGTAATATTCGCCGTGATGCCAATGGCGATGTGAAAAGCTTATTGAAAGATAAAGAAATTTCTGAAGATGAAGCGCGTCAATCTGATGATGCAATTCAAAAGCTTACAGATAAGTTCATTAAAGAGATGGATACTCAACTAGCGGCGAAAGAAGCCGAGTTGATGGAAATATAAGCAGTTAAATAACCTGAACTTGGGTTAAGAAATATATTAGTTTTGAAACGTCGTCTAGGGTATACTAGGCGGCGTTTTTTTATGGAATACTCGATATTTATGGTTCTTAACGCTGATAAAATTTCCCAGCAATGTTTACCCAAGCATGTCGCTATAATCATGGATGGCAATGGTCGTTGGGCACAAGCCAAAAATAGGCCGCGTGTATACGGTCATAAAAAAGGCGTGGATGCGGTTCGCCACTCTGTGCAGTTTTGTACTAAATTGAAGATTGAGTCATTGACTCTGTTTGCGTTTAGTAGTGAGAACTGGCATCGCCCCGAAGATGAAGTAAGCACCTTGATGGAGTTGTTTTTGTATGTGCTTAGTAAAGAAGTCAAAAAGCTTCACAAGAACAATGTAAAGTTAACCATCATTGGTGATTTATCTCGTTTTTCAGAAGCTTTACGAAGCAAGGTCGATGCTGCACATGAGTTAACGGCAAATAATACGGGCTTACAACTTAATGTGGCTGCAAATTATGGTGGTCGATGGGATATGACCAATGCTGCAAAGCAGGTAGCCAAAAAAGTTGCAGCTGGGGCAATAAACCCTGATGATATTACAGAGCAAGTCTTAGCTGCACATATGAGTATGCAGGACCAAGCTGAACCTGATTTATTAATACGCACAGGTGGCGATTTACGTATAAGCAACTTTTTATTATGGCAAGCCGCTTATGCTGAACTTTACTTTACCGATACGCTTTGGCCTGACTTCAATGAAGCTGCTTTTGCTGATGCTATCGCTTGTTACGTTGCCAGAGAGCGACGATTTGGTTGTACGGGCGAACAAATAAAACAATTACTCGCCGAAACCTAATTAAAAGGGTAACACTTTGCTAAAACAACGAATTTTAACCTCTTTAGTGCTAGCTCCTTTGGCATTGATACTGGTTTTTTATACTCCACTGACACTGTTTAGTTATATTGCCGGCGCGATTGTTTTATTAGGCGCATGGGAGTGGTCTGCATTTATGGGGCTATGCGATAAAGTTAAACGTTTTTCGTTTGTGCTATTTATTGGCTTATTACTGGTGCTGCTTAATTGGCACTGGCCCATTGATGAGTTGTGGACTGATGGGCAGCTGGTTGGGGATGCAAATTATATCTTCACATTGTCATTTTCATGGTGGATTGTCGCGACATATCTAGTGTGGCGCTATCCTGCAATGGCTAAAGCATGGAATGAAGGCATTATGATGCGTGCTATTGCGGGTATTCTTACCTTAGTCCCATTGTGGCTTGCGCTAAATACACTACGTAGTGCTAATTATGAGCAGTCGACTCATTTTGGTTCAATGCTCATTTTGGTGGTTTTAGGGATTGTTTGGAGTGCAGATATTGGCGCGTATTTTACTGGTAAAAACTTTGGTAAACATAAATTAATGCCTAAAGTAAGCCCCAATAAAACGATTGAAGGCCTTGCTGGTGGCGTTGTTGCAGCCGTTATTTTTGTCTTAGCATTTTGTCACTTCACTGATGTTGATATGTCTGTGTGGCCAATCTACGCCATTATGACTATGTTTATCGCCTTATTTTCTGCCATTGGTGACTTACTTGAAAGTATGTTTAAACGCGAGGCCGGCCTTAAAGACAGTGGCTCATGTTTACCGGGTCATGGGGGGATTTTAGACCGCCTTGATAGTCTAACTGCTGCCGCACCTATTTTTGTTTTATGTTATGCATGGACATTGAGTCTATGAGTTGTAAACAACAACTAGTGATATTAGGTGCAACCGGTTCAATCGGGCTAAGCACCTTAGATGTTGTAGCGCGCAATAAAGAACAATTTTCGGTATTTGCGCTTACCGCAGGTGGTAATAGCGAGCTAATGGCGCAATTATGTATTACTCACCAACCTCGTTTTGTCGTCATGGCAGACGATAGCGCTGCGGGTAAATTAAGTCAGTTGTTATCTGGCAGTGGCTGTAAAACAGTAGTACGCAGCGGCGTTGCTGCAATGAGTGAACTAGCTGCACATCCAGATGTTGATGCGGTAATGTCCGCGATTGTCGGTGCAGCAGGACTGATACCCACACTGAGTGCGATAGAGGCCGGAAAAAAAGTATTATTGGCCAATAAAGAATCGCTTGTTATGTCAGGGCAGTTGTTTATTGATAAAGTTAAGCAACACAAAGCCACATTATTACCCATTGATAGCGAACATAATGCCATTTTTCAGTGCCTGCCAAGTGCGCTACAAGGCTCTAAAGGCAATGCTCAACTTCATGAACACGGCGTAAGTAAAATTTTACTTACTGGCTCTGGCGGGCCATTTTTAACCCATGATATTGATACCTTAAAAGATGTGACGGTGGCGCAAGCGGTTGCGCATCCTAATTGGTCAATGGGGCAAAAAATTTCGGTTGATTCAGCCACTATGATGAATAAAGGCTTGGAGTTTATAGAAGCCAAGTGGCTGTTTAACTGTGCAGCGAAAGATATTGATGTGGTGATCCACCCGCAAAGTATTATCCACTCTATGGTGCAGTACCAAGATGGCTCAGTCCTTGCGCAAATGGGCAATCCTGATATGCGTACGCCCATTGCCCATGCATTGGCTTATCCAGCTCGTATTGATGCCGGTGTTACACCACTTGATTTCTCCCAACTTGCTGATTTTACCTTTACCAAACCTGATTTTGCTCGTTATCCTAATTTGCAACTAGCAATAGCGGCTTGCGAAACTGGGCAGGGGGCGACCACCACCGTTAATGCAGCAAATGAAATTGCTGTGAATGCATTTTTACAAGGGCAAATCGGCTTTACCGATATCTACCGTGTTAATTCGCAAACACTCGAAAATACGGTTGATGTAGATGTACACACGCTTGATGAAATTCTTGAGTGTGATCGTTTAGCTCGACTTCAAGCAGCGCAAATTATTGCAAAGGTGATCCGCTAATATGTTCGATTTTTTGTGGAATTTAGGCTCTTTTATTTTAGCCTTAGGTATTTTAGTCACTGTGCATGAATATGGGCACTTTTGGGTTGCTCGCAAAGCGGGCGTCAAAGTGTTACGTTTCTCAATTGGTTTTGGTAAGCCATTGATAAAGTGGCACGATAAGCACGACACCGAATATGTCATTGCTGCAATTCCCTTAGGTGGCTACGTGAAGATGCTGGATGAACGTGTTGATGACGTGCCCGCTGAGCAGCGTCATTTATCGTTTAATGCTAAGTCGGTTCAAGCACGTATTGCTATAGTCGCTGCAGGACCAATGGCAAATTTTATTTTTGCTATTTTTGCTTTAGCAGTCATGTACATGGTGGGTGTGCAATCAGTTAAACCCGTTGTTGGTTCGATCACACAAGGTAGTCGTGCAGAGCAAGCGGGTATTATGCCGAGTCAACAGATTGTAAAAATTGGCGACGATACTATCGCGACGTGGCAAGATGCTACATTTGCATTAATGGCAAGTTTAGGTGAAAAAAGCGTCGCTGTTACTGTACGCGATGAACAGTTTCAAGAACAGCTGAAAACGATCAATATTGATGGTTGGAAGTTGGATAAGCAAGATGTACCACCATTAGCATCTTTGGGTATAGTGCCGTATCGCCCGCAGGCGACATTAACCGTAGCAACCATTTCCGCAAACTCTGCTGCCGCCGCCGCTAATTTACAGGCGGGGGATGAAATTATCGCTGTAGATGGCGAAACAATGACCGATTGGAACCAGTTAGTTAAGGTTATTCAGCAATCCGCTAACAAATCATTACAATTTAGTGTAAAAAGACAAGATACTATAAAAAGTATAAACGTTACGCCACAAGGGCAACGTAATAATAATGGTCAGTTACAAGGCTTTTTAGGTGTCGCGCCTGTGGTTGAAAAGTGGCCAGAAGGTTACATTGAAACTAGACATTATGGCCCACTCGATAGTATGGTGCTGGGCGTAAGTGAAACATGGCGTTTGATTAGCCTTAGTTTTGACATGATTGGTAATTTAATTACTGGTCAAGTGTCAGTGAAAAATTTAAGTGGTCCAGTAGGTATCGCTGTCGGTGCGGGAACCAGCGTAAGCTATGGCTTAGTGGCATTTTTAAGCTTCTTAGCATTGATCAGTGTAAACTTAGGCGTATTTAATTTATTGCCGTTGCCAGTACTTGATGGCGGGCACTTAATGTATTACATAATTGAACTTTTTCGTAGAAAGCCGGTCTCTGAAAAGACACAAGAATTTGGTTTTAAAGTGGGTGCCTTGTTACTCATTTTTCTTACATGTTTCGCTTTGTTCAATGATGTATCGCGATTATAGCAATTGCGACAGTCTCGAATTAAAAACACGATTGTAAAACACCGCTAAAGTATATTTTTAAGGTGTTGAGCGGTAATACCGTTGTAAAGGATAAAGATAATAAAATGGCTATAAAAAAACATTTGGCAGTAACAAGTTTATTAGGCGCTAGCTTTGCAGCCCTAGGCCAAAACTCCTTTATTGTTGACGATTTAAAAGTTGAAGGCTTACAGCGCGTAGCGTTGGGAGCAGCATTAACACACATTCCTATTAATGTGGGTGACAGTGTTGATGACTATACAATTTCAAAAACGATTAAGTCTTTGTATAACTCAGGCCACTTTGACGATATCAAAGCACTACGTGATGGTAACAATGTTATTTTTAGAGTAACAGAGCGCCCAACTATTAGTGTTATTGAGTTTGAAGGTAATAAAGACATCAAAGATGAGCAGCTAACCCAGTCGCTTGATCAACAAGATATTCGCCAAGGTGAACCGCTGGACAAAACGGTGGTTGATAATATTGAGAAAGGCTTAATAGAGTTTTTCCATAGTATTGGTAAATATAACGCTAAGATTGATGTCAGCATTACTAAGTTGCCGCGTAACCGTGTTAAGTTAAAACTTGAATTTGATGAAGGCGATGCAGCGTCAATTCGCCAAATTAACTTAGTTGGTAACGAGTTGTTCAGCAACGAAGATTTACTCGCATTGGCAGAATCGCAACAAGACTTACCTTGGTGGCAGTTTATGGGCAGCGATCGCTACCAGAAACAAACAATTGAGGGCGATCTTGAAAAAATCCGTAGCTTCTATTTAGACCGTGGCTATTTACGTTTTAATATTGATTCAACACAAGTGTCAGTGAGCCCTGAGCGTGAATCAGTTTACGTGACGGCTAATATTACTGAAGGCGTAAAGTATAAAGTTAAAGGCTTCGATTTTATCGGTGACTTACTGGGCCGTGAAGAGCTAATCAAAAGTGTTATTCCACTGCGTGCCGGTGAACTTTACAATGGTTCAGTAGTAACTTCGTCTGAAGAATTTATCAAAAGCTACCTAGCGCGTTTTGGTTATGCCAACGCAGAAGTGCGCACCATTCCTGAGATCGATGATGAAAACAAAGAAGTACAGTTAACCTTATCGGTAAATCCAGGTCAGCGCGTTTACGTTCGTCGTATTATTGTCGGTGGTAACCAAAATACCGCAGATGAAGTATTGCGTCGTGAAATGACGCAGCTTGAAGGTGCGTGGCTTTCAAACCAAAACCTAGAGCGTTCAAAATTACAAATTCAACGTCTACCCTATATGGAAAGCGTTGATTTTAATGTGGTGCCAGTGCCGGGTGTTGACGACCAAGTAGATGTTGATTTTACGGTTAAAGAGCAGTCAGCGGGTAGCTTTAATGCCGGTCTTGCATATGGTTCATACTTAGGTCTGCAATTTAATATTGGTGTGACTGAATCTAACTTCTTAGGTACAGGTAACCAAATTGGTTTCAACATCAATACGTCACGCGGTTCTGAACGAGTGAGTTTATCGTACACTGACCCTTACTTTACGCCAGATGGTGTATCGCAAGGTAGTAGTATCTTCTACAGTAACTACGATGCGAGTAAATTCAGCCTAATCGACTATAAATCGAAGAGTTATGGTATTGGTACTAACATCGGTTTCCCAATTGATGCGGTAAACCGAGTTAACTTTGGTGTGCGTTGGATCCAAGAAGAGCTGTCAGAAATTGCTGAATACGAGCAAACACGTGTAATGCGAGAGACCTTCTTAGATCCGAATAATCCAGATGCTGGTTTCGACTTTACCAAGTATGAGCTAAGTGTGGGGTGGTCTCGTGTTACGGTCAACCGTGGTTTATTCCCTACAGCAGGTTCGCGCCAAACACTGAACTTAACAGGTACAACCCCTAATTCAGATTTAACTTACTTTAAAGTTAATTATGATTCACGTTTTTACTGGCCGATCAGCGATAATCATCGTTGGGTGTTCTCAACACGTGCCGCACTTGGTTACGGTAATGGTTACGGCACAACCAATGGTTATGACCAAACCTTACCATTCCAAGAGTATTTCCGTATAACAGAAATGGAACTACGTGGTTTTGACCGTAATACGATATTACCGCGAGCTATTTCTCGTACACCACAATTAATTCCGGGCACCCCATTGCCAGATGGTACCTTGACTGGCAGTATAGGCGGCGCGCCTGAGTTTGATGTGCTTACACCACAGGGGCGTATTGGTGGTAATGCTAAGGCTGTTGCGGGTATGGAATTAATCGTACCAACACCATTCTTAGATGAAGATAACACCAGTTCGGTACGTACTAGCTTCTTTGTTGATGCTGCAAACGTATGGGACACAGAATTTAACGTTGACCGTTATCAAAATTTAGGGCCGGATGAACGTGCTAAGCTTGAGGATTATTCAGATCCAATGCGCTTTAGGGTTTCGACCGGTTTATCATTGCAGTGGATCTCACCTATGGGTCCTATGCTGATCAGTTTTGCGTATCCATTGCAACAAGAAGAAGATGACGATACGAAGACCATCAGCTTTAACATTAGTAATACATTCTAAAGGAGTTTTTTGTGAAAAAATCATTTAAATCATCGGCAATTGCCATTTTAGCGACACTTATGATGGGTACTTCTGCGAGTGCGTTTGCACATAAAGTCGGTATTGTAGACATGCAAGAAATCTACAAGCAGATCCCACAAATGGCAAAGGTTGAGCAAACTCTACAAGCTGAGTTTGCAGAGCGTCGCCAGGAGCTTGAAAAACTACAAGGCGACATTCGCTTTGAAGCAGAAAAGTTTAAACGTGAAGCGACAACTATGAGCCAAGCGCAAAAAGATGCGCTACGTGAAAAAGTAGAAGGCATGCAAAAAAATCTTGCTGAAAAAGGTCGTCCTTTAGAGCAAGAAATTAAAGTTCGTCAAAACCAAGAGCTTGCTAAAATACAAGGTATTATCATCAAAGCGATCGAAGATATTGCCAAAGATGGTAAATACGATGAAGTTAAAGTAAAAGATACCACTATCTACTTTAATCCGAAAACAGTTGTTGATTTATCAAGCAAAGTTGTTGATAAAGTAAGTAAGCAATAGAACTGAGCTATGCATAATTATACGCTTTCGCAGATTGCGGAACTTCTAAGCGCCGAGCTTGACGGTGATGGCGCTTTAGAAATCTCAAAAATAGCTACACTTGCAAATGCCCGCTCTGGGCATATTGCATTTTTAGCGAATAAGAAATATCGCTCACAATTAGCAGAAACACAGGCCAGTGCTGTGATCCTATCTGCTGCTGATGCACAGTATTACCAAGGGAATAAACTGATAGTTGCTAACCCGTATGTTTGTTATGCAAAACTAGCTCAGTTACTCGATACTACACCACGCTCGGCATCAGTAGGGGTTCACCCCAGTGCAGTTATTCACCCGCAAGCAACAGTGGCAGATACAGCGGCAATTGCGGCCAATGCTGTCATTTCAGCTGGTGCAGTGATTGGTGAGCATGTGCAAATTGGCGCGAATTGCTTTGTTGGTGAAAATACTAAAATTGGCAACGGCACAAAATTATGGGCAAATGTCAGTATTTATCACAACATAGAGGTTGGGTGTGATTGTTTATTCCAATCAGCGGCCATTGTTGGTAGCGATGGTTTTGGTTACGCTAATGATAAAGGCCAGTGGATAAAAATTCCTCAACTGGGTCGAGTTATTATTGGTGATAAAGTAGAGATTGGAGCGGGGACTACGGTTGACCGTGGTGCGATTGACGACACGATTATTCATAGTAATGTGATTATCGATAATCAATGTCAAATAGCTCACAATGTAGAAATTGGCTCAGGTACTGCTATTGCAGGCTGTACCGTGATAGCTGGTAGTACCACTATTGGTAAAAACTGCCAAATTGCGGGGCTTGTAGGCATAAATGGTCACATAGATATCTGTGATGGTGTTATACTTACGGGTATGAGTATGGTAACTAAAGCGATTTCAGAACCCGGTGTTTACTCATCAGGGTTGCCACATTCTTCCAATAAAGAGTGGCGTCGTAACATAGCTCATTTACGTAATTTGCCAGAGATGAAAGTTCGCCTTAAAGCGCTAGAGACTCTGACTAAGTCATTAAACGTTGATAATTGATAAGGATGCTATTTTGGCAAACGAATTAAATAGCCTAGATATACAAGAAATTTTAAGCTTACTTCCGCATCGTTACCCGATGCTATTGGTTGATCGCGTACTTGATTACACACCGGGTGAATCATTGCATGCGATTAAGAATGTAACTTTTAATGAACCGATTTTTACTGGCCACTTTCCAAACCAGCCTATTTTTCCAGGTGTATTAATTTTAGAAGCTATGGCGCAGGCAACCGGTTTACTGGGCTTTAAAACCGTTGAAAACCGCAGTGAAAACGAATTATATTTGTTTGCTGCAATTGATAATGCACGTTTTAAACAACCTGTTACGCCAGGTGATACTATGCATTTACACGTCCAGTTTTTAAAAGAACGTCGTAATATTTGGAAGTTTGCTGCAGAAGCAAAAGTCGATGGCAAAGTAGTGTGTAGTGCCGAAATTATGTGTGCGAGAAGAGAGCTTTAATTGTGATCCATGCTACAGCAATAATCGAACCAGGCGCAAAATTAGGTAATAATGTCTCAGTGGGCCCTTATAGCTACATTGGCAACGATGTTGTTATTGGTGATAACTGCATTATTGAATCTCACGTTGTGGTCAAAGGGCCATCAACAATTGGTTCTGGCAATCATATATTTCAATTTGCGTCAGTAGGCGAAGCGTGCCAAGACAAAAAATACAATAATGAACCAACCACACTTATCATTGGTGATAATAACGTCATTCGTGAGTGTGCCACAATTCACCGTGGTACGATTCAAGACCAAGGAGTGACTAAAATTGGTAGCAATAACTTGTTTATGGCTTACACGCATGTTGCACATGATGCTGTGATTGGCGATAACGTGATTTTTGCTAACAATGCCTCTGTAGCAGGTCACGTACACATTGGCGACTGGGTTATTTTGGCTGGTAACTCAGGCATTCATCAATTTTGTAAAGTGGGAGCACATGCTTTTGTTGGTATGTACTCTGGCGTTAATAAAGATGTGCCACCATTTGTTACAACGATTGGTACGCCAGCGGGCCCTGTTGCAATCAACACCGAAGGCATGAAGCGTCGTGGTTTTGAAAGCGATGAGGTTATGGCGACGCGTCGTGCTTACAAAACACTGTACCGTAAGAGTTTAGGTGTCGAAGACGCAATTGCAGCTTTAAGTGAAGATGCTGCTAAGTACCCCGCTGTACAAATGATGATTGATTTTGTTAAAAATTCTGAACGCGGCATTATTCGTTAATCCGTTTATGCTGTGAACAAAAGCCACCAGTTATTAAGTTAACTTGGTGGCTTTTTTGTATTCACTGTTTTGTATTTACGAGAATTCAGTTGCAGCTCAGTTGATACCTGCTAATTTTATGCATTCTAAAGGAGCGTTGAATTTTGATTAAACCATTTCTAATTAGTTTATCACTGGCTATTTTAGCGGGTTGTAGTAGCTCGCCTGCCAATTACTCAGTAACAAACGCAAAGGTGATTGAGCAGGGGCAAGCCAGCTTTTATGCAGATAAATACCATGGCCGATTGACTGCCAATGGTGAAAAGTTTGATCAACATGCCATGACCGCAGCGCATAAACAACTTCCGTTTAATAGCAAAGTGAAAGTTACTAACACAGCGAATAACCGTTCGGTGGTGGTCAGAGTGAATGATCGTGGTCCTTTTATTCGCGGCCGTATCATTGACTTATCAAAGCATGCGTTTGCAAAGCTCGCAGAGCCGAATTTAGGGGTTATTAACGTTACTATTGAGGTAATTGATTAAAACCGTGTGATTAAGTTCACGTAATCAGTGTGCTCTGTTACTAGCTGTTGATGCGTTGCAATCGCTTTTACAGCTCCTTGCTCTAACCAAATCACTTTGTCCATGTTGGCAAGCAAAGCAGGATCATGGGTTATGCTGATCACAGTGCAATGCTCCATGCTGGTTAATATTGCATCCATAACCAGATGTTTAGATTGATTGTCGAGCCCCTCAGTTGGCTCATCAAGTACTAGAATTGCTGGTGTACGTAGCAGTGCTTGCGCTAACGCTAAGCGTCTTGATTGTCCTCGTGACAAGCTTCTTCCAGCTGTCCCTAGGCGAGTATTTAAGCCTAGCTTTAACTCATGTAACCAATCTGTAAGTTGTGCTTGTTGGCAAACTTCATACATTTGCGCTTCGCTTGCATCGGGGGCAGCATAACGCAAATTCTCAGCAATAGTGCCATCAAAAAGATGGTGCTGTTGTGCAACGATACTAATAAGTTCGCAGCGGTTTTGCTGACTAATCGTGTTTATCGCGATGTTTTTGTCTGGTGAGAGCAGGTTTATTGCCCCATTTTGCTGCGGCCACAAACCACTGAGTAAATTAACCAGTGTACTTTTACCACTACCACTTTGGCCTACAATGGCGACTTTCTGCAATGGTAAAATTGTAAAGTTGATATTGCTAAGCGCATAATTATCAGCGTGATAGTTATAGCTTAGTTGTTTAAATTCAAGCCCTAATGGTTGTACTGCCACTAGCTCGTGAGTGGTGTTGGTGGTCGAGGGCAGTTTATCCTCCAAAGCAAAAATACGCTGTGCAGCACTCAGTGCGACGGGTAACTGGATGAAAGCATTAGGCAGTGTCAACACGGTTTCAAAACTAGCGAGTACAAATAAGCTGAGCATAGCTAATTCAACATTCACCATAGAGCCGTCATACACCAATGGAGTAATTATCACAATCGCGCCCAGCATACTCAGTTGCACGATTAGTAGAGATAAGCCATTACTATGCGCTTCTGCATTGTGGCGGGTAAATAATTGCTGATTATAGCGTTCACTGGCCCTACGACACTGCGCAACTTGTTGCTCCGTGGCTTGGTAAATAGCCAGCTCTCTTAGGCCACTTAAAGTGTCAGATAACTGGGCACGTAAAGTTGCTGAGTATTTAGTTTCAAGTTCGGCAGTTTGCTGTAGTTGCTTACTTAACATTATCGGCAGTGCAACGCCTACTAACAGCAATGAAATAAAACATAACAGGGCGACATTGGCGTTATAAATACTCATAAATAGAAGTACAATGGGCACGCTTACAAGTGCAACTATCATGGGCAGAAGTACGTTCAAATAAAATTTATCGAGGGCTTCTACGTCATTTTGCATGCGGTTAAAAAGATCGGCGCTGCGACTCATTGCTAAATCAACATTATTTAATTTGCTCAACGTGCTGAAGACATTGATGCGGATCTCACTCAATAATAAAAAAGTAGCGTTGTGGGTTACTAAACGCTCGCCATAACGTGACGCTGTTCTAACAATCGCTAAAAAGCGGATCACACCAGCGGGAGTGAAGTAGTTCATGTGCACACCGGCTAAACCTGCTGCAGCCATCGCAGCTAAAAACCAGCCGGAAATAGCCAGTAAGCCAACATTAGCCAAGACCGTTAGTGTTGCTAAAAAGGCACCCAACAACATAGCGCTAAGGTGCGGTTTGCACAATTTAAGTAGGCGAATAAAGTTAGTCATTACGATGGCTCCTAGCATTGACTAAGTTGAACAAGCCACCTTGCTGCTGCATTAAGGAAACAAAACGACCTTGTTCAATCACTGTGCCTTTTTGCATAACCAATATTTTCTTCGCATGCTTAATCGTATTTAAGCGATGAGCAATCACAATGACTAAGTGAGTTTTGGCATATTCATTAATTGCATGTTGTACTTGTTGTTCTGTTTGGCTATCTAAGTGCGCAGTTGGTTCATCAAGAACTAAAATAGGTGCTTGTTTTAAAAATGCACGGGCTAAAGCAATGCGCTGCTTTTGCCCTCCCGACAGTCCTTCACCTTGTTCACCAATATGAGTATCAAAGCCATTAGGTAATGCATTGATAAACTCGAGTGCACCGGCTTGCTTGGCCGCAGCGGCTAATTGCGCCGCAGTAGCATCTGGCTTTGCTAGTAATAAATTGGCCTTGATGGTGGTGAATAATAAGGTTGGCTGTTGTGGGATCCAGGCAATATGTTGCTGCCAGTGGAGAATGTCAGGCTGAGTTAATTGTTGTTGGTTAACTACGATTGCACTGATCACTTGTGGATTAAAGCCCAGCAAACAATCAAGTAGAGTACTTTTCCCTGCGCCACTTTGACCAACAATGGCATATAAACCCGTGCCTGCAAAAGTGAGGTTAATATCGTTAATTCCTTCATGGCTATTTGGGTAATGAAAGTTTAAATTGTTGATCTGCAGCTGTTCAAGGCACTCGAGTTTCAAAGGAGAATGGTCCGAGATCGTTGCGTTGGTGTTCTCTGCTATTGGTTCATTTAATATTTTTAGCATATCAGCTGCTGCACTGATCCCTTCTAACTTGGCGTGGTAGTGACTGCCTAACTGGCGCAGCGGTAAATAAAACTCAGGGGCAAGTAATAACACCACGAAACCAGTAGCAAAGTCCAAGGTGCCAAAAAACAACCGAAAACCGATGATCACTGCCACCAGTGCTACGCTGATAGTGGCAAAAAACTCCAATGCAAAAGATGATAGAAATGCAATTTTTAACACGCTTAGAGTTGCGTGGCGAAAATCGTCAGATATCTTGGCTATTTGTTTTAATTCGCGTTTGGTGGCATCAAATAATTTAAGTTGGGTAAGACCTTGCAAGCGATCAAAAAAGTAATTACCCAGTACAGCCAGCTTTTGCCAACGTTGTTGGTTAAGTTGTTCAGCTTGGTGACCGACTAAAATCATAAAAAACGGAATAAGCGGTGCAGTAAATAAAAAGATCAAACCGGCTTTCCAATCGGTTGGAAAAATCACCATTAAAATAGCTAAAGGGATCAGGGCGCTGTAAGCCACACTAGGCAAATAGTTTGCGTAATAATCGTGCAAGGCTTCAACACCGTTATGTAACGTATTTAAGGTTGCGCCATGACCGTGTTGTTCAATGTAACTTGGCCTAAGTAGAGTGAGCTTCTCTAATAACGTATGGCGCATTGCGGTTTTAATTTTTAGCGCGGCTTTAGCGCTGGTACGTTGCGAAAGCCCAAGTAGCATAGCGCGTGCTAAGATCAGTGCAGCTAATGGCCAAAGTAAAGGGGTGATGGTTGCTAATTCCGCCTGTTGAAACATAACTAAATGAATTGAGCGAGCCACCAAGTAAGCGCTGGCGATCATCAGTACCGCATTAAAAGTACCTAATGCGATACTCATTTTTAATAGATTACCGGCGTGATTTGAATAATTTTTTAAAAACGCGCGCAACGTAGTTTGTTGCGCGCGATTTGGTCGGGGGTTAGTTGTCATTTTGGCGATTAAGCCTATCGTGTAATTCTTGTTCGTCGTCAGCGATACTGTCTTTGTTTTGACCAAATTCATACCACATTACGTTGATTACACCTAACGTACAGGCTAATAGAACACCGAGTATCCAAGCAAAATACCACATAAGTTAAATCTCCTTAGTAACTGCCATGGCTATTATTTTCAATTTCTTTAACCGTCACTTTGCGCCACATTTTTACATAGCACCATGTGGTGTAGCATAAAATAAGAGGTACAAAAATAACAACCGCAATAAACATGACATTCAAGGTCATATGACTCGATACCGCGTCCCATATCGTTAAGCTAATATCAGGGTAGTTACTTGACGGCATGATGAACGGGAACAATGACATACCAGCGGTTAAAATGACGCCAGCAAGCATTAAGCTAGTACAAATGAGTGCTAAAGCGGCTTTATTCGCTTTTGACAATAGCCATGCAGCTGCTGCCATCACAAAAGCAATGACAGGGAATGCAATACTTAAAGGAGTCGTTTGGTAGTTATTTAACCATGCTCCTGTTGCTGTAGTGACTGTTTTATCAAGTGGATTAGCAAAGCCTTGTTTATCGCCCATAGAGACGATTTGATAACCATCAATATTAGCCACCCAAAACCCAGCAATAGCAAAGAGGACAATAAATACCAATAGCGCATAGCGGCCATATTGCGCCGAACGTCTTGCTACATCGCTATCAGTGCGTAGTTGTAACCACATACCGCCATGCGCAAGTAGCATTGATATACTGATCAAGCCGGCTAATAAAGCAAAGGGATTTAATAGCGCAAAGAAAGAACCTTGGTAGCTCGTTCTCAGGTACTCATCAATGCTAAACGGAACGCCTAAAAACAGATTACCAAATGCAACACCGAATACGAGCGCGGGAATGGCACTGCCGGCAAATAAGCCCCAGTCCCAATTGTTACGCCAGCGCAATGAGTCAATTTTGCTGCGGTAGTCAAAGCCTAACGGTCTAAAAAATAGTGCAAATAACACTAACATCATGGCGAAGTAAAAGCCCGAAAATGCTGCTGCATACACCATCGGCCAGGCTGCAAATAAAGCACCACCAGCGGTAATAAACCATACTTGGTTACCATCCCAGTGAGGGCCAACCGTGTTGATCACCACACGGCGCTCGCTGTCGGTTTTCCCCACCAGTTTGATAAGCATGGCAACGCCCATGTCCATGCCGTCGGTGATAGCAAAGCCAATCAGTAGTACACCGATGATCACCCACCAAAGTAACTTTAACGTTTCATAATCGAAAATCATGATTTTGCTCCTTGCTCGTCAGTTAGTTGGTTGCGATTTGTGTGCTCATCATGTTCAAAGTGATATTTACCAGTGTGCAATGAACTAGGGCCTAGTTTCACAAAGCGCAGCATCAGCCAGCCTTCAATAATGGCAAGGCCGGTATAAAAGACGATAAAGCCCGTTAAGCTTATCAATATATCATTGACAGTCAGTGATGATGTGGCCAAAAAGGTCGGCAGTATTTCTGAAATAGCCCAAGGCTGACGGCCATATTCTGCAACTATCCAACCAAACTCAATGGCTATCCATGGTAGAGGAATACTGAACACTGTGGCCCATAACAACCAGCGCTTTTGTTCAATAACACGGTGTGCATTGTAGTAAAAAGCGAGCACAAAGACGATTAACATGATCATCCCACAGCCTACCATAATTCTGAATGACCAAAACATCGGACCAACTTTAGGGAATGAATCTTTTACGGCTTTTTGGATCTGCTCCTCAGTGGCATCAACCACATTCGGCGTGTACCGTTTTAGTAATAACCCGTAGCCTAAATCAGCTTTTAGCTCATCAAACTTAGCAATGTTTTCTGCAGACTCATCACCTGAGCGCAGTTTTTCGAGGTACTTATACGCTATCATACCGTTGCGTATACGCACTTCGTGTTGTTTTTCTAAATCATTAATACCGGTAACTTGCTCATCTAACGAGCGAGTTGCAATAATGCCGAGCGCATAAGGAATTTTAACCGCTGCGTGGGTCACTTGTTCATCGGAGTCAGGAATACCTACTAACGTAAACGCAGCTGGGGCTTCTTCGGTATGCCACTCCGCTTCTATGGTTGCCAGTTTTACTTTTTGCACCTCGCCTACTTCATAACCCGATTCATCACCGAGTAAAATAACGCACAAGATTGACGCTAAACCAAAACCAGAGGCAACCGAGAATGAACGTTTAGCGAAGGCAAGATCGCGGCCCTTTAAAATATACCAACTACTGATCCCTAGTACAAACATGGATGCCGCAACATAACCTGCAGACACGGTGTGTATAAATTTAACTTGCGCAACGGGGTTAAATACCAGCTCAGCGAAATTGGTCATTTCCATGCGCATAGTTTGATAGTTAAACTCGGCGCCAACTGGGTTTTGCATCCAACCATTGGCAATTAATATCCACAGTGCCGACATATTAGTACCAATCGCCATTAAGAAAGTGCCCGCAAGATGTTGGCGTTTACTTAAGCGCTCCCAGCCTAAAAAGAACATACCGACAAAGGTTGATTCTAAAAAGAACGCCATTAACCCTTCAATAGCCAGAGGGGCACCAAACACATCGCCCACATAATGAGAATAATAAGACCAATTAGTACCAAATTCGAATTCCATGGTCAGGCCGGTCGCGACACCAATGGCAAAGTTGATCCCAAATAGTTTACCCCAAAACTTGGTCATATCGCGGTAGATCTCTCGGCCGGTCATAACATAGACCGACTCCATGATCACCAAAATCCAAGTCATTCCTAGGGTCAGTGGTACAAATAAAAAGTGAAACAGGGCGGTGACAGCAAACTGTAATCGCGATAGATCCACAAAGGTTTCATCTATCATTTTTTATAGCTCCTTGTATGTGCGGGCAAGTCACAAAACAAATAAAGTAAGCAAACGTTAACTTTCGATCTTTCAGTAATTATTGAAAGTTCGAACAGTATTCACTTTTGGTTAATTATTGTCAATCACAAAATGGGTAAATCCACACCCCTTTATGAGTATTGTGACGTTGTTGAGTTAGCTTCATTAAGTGAAACACAGAGTTTAAGTATTTGCCAATTTATGTTTGAAAAACATACAAATAGTTTCATTTGTGTTGTTATGGGTACGTGCACGAATGTTTCTAAAATTTATTCAAGCTGTGTCATTTAATCGTATTAAAAAACACGCTAGACTAGGGCGTATGACCGTCTCTTTGACTTGTGAATAAAAAGTACCCATGAATAAACATAAACAACCACTGCGTATAGCAATTGTAGTTGGAGAATTTTCCGGCGATATATTAGGCGAAGGCCTAATTAAGGCGTTAAAAAAACGCTACCCAGATGCCATTTTCGAAGGTATCGCGGGGCCAAAAATGCAGGCGCAAGGTTGTCATAGCTTATTCGAGATGGAAGAGTTGGCCGTCATGGGACTCGTTGAAGTATTAGGGCGATTGCCGCGGTTATTAAAAATTCGCAAACAATTAGTACAGCACTTTATTGATAACCCACCAGATGTTTTTATTGGCATTGACGCGCCTGATTTTAACTTGCGGGTTGAAAAACCGCTTAAAGATGCGGGCATTAAAACGATTCAGTATGTCAGTCCTTCAGTATGGGCATGGCGCGAAAAGCGTATTCATAAAATTAGCGCCGCTACTAATATGGTGCTGGCGTTATTACCGTTCGAAAAAGCATTTTATGATAAACACAATGTACCGTGTACGTTTGTAGGCCACACACTCGCAGATGATATTGCCCTTGAGCATGATGACAGTGCTGCGCGTGAGCAGCTCGGTTTACAACAAGATGATAAAGTACTGGCGTTATTACCAGGAAGCCGTGGCTCGGAAGTTGGTTTGTTGAGTGAAACTTACCTTAAAACGGCCGCAGGCTTACAGGCTAAAAATCCAGATTTAAAAATTGTTGTGCCGCTTGTTAACGCGCAACGAAAAGCACAATTTTCAACTATTTTGGCAGCCACTGCGCCGCAATTGAATATTCAATTATTAGATGGTCAATCAAATCTTGCTATGCAAGCGGCTGATGTGATTTTAATCGCATCGGGCACCGCGACGCTTGAAGGCATGCTGTATAAAAAACCTATGGTGGTTGGTTATAAAATAAAAGCCTTGAGTTATTGGATTTTTAAAAGCTTATTCACCTTTAATATCAAATACTTTTCGTTGCCAAACTTATTAGCTGACGAAGAATTAGTGCCTGAGTTTATGCAGCATGATTGCAGTGTTGAAAACCTAACCAATGCTTTAGAACCGATGCTAAATAGTGATAATAAAGAATTAAAAGCACGCTTTTTAGCGATTCATCAACAAATACGCTTAAATGCCAGTGAGCAAGCGGCTACGGCTGTTGCGGAGATTATAAATGCAAATTGAACGCCCTAATGTTGAGCTTATCGCAGGTGTTGACGAAGTTGGCCGTGGCCCATTAGTCGGTGATGTTGTGACTGCTGCGGTGATACTTGATCCGGCAAACCCAATAGTAGGTCTTACCGATTCAAAAAAACTGACCGATAAAAAACGCCAAGCATTGGCGATTGAAATTAAAGAGAAAGCGCTGAGTTGGTCTATTGGTCGTTGTAGCCCCACTGAAATTGATGAGCTAAATATTCTCCACGCCACTATGCTGGCAATGACGCGTGCCGTTGAAGGGTTAAGTATCACGCCTGAGTTTGTATACGTTGATGGTAACCGCCTACCTTCACTCGCAATGCCAGCACACGCTGTAGTTAAAGGCGATAGTTTAGTGGCCGAAATTTCAGCGGCCTCTATTATCGCGAAAGTGGCGCGTGATGATGAAATGATAGAATTAGATAAGCGCTATCCGCATTATGGTTTTGCAGGGCACAAAGGTTACCCCACCAAAGCGCATTTTGCCGCTCTTGAGCAATATGGCGCAATTGCTGAACATCGTAAAAGTTTTAAACCAGTACAACGTGTACTGGCAATGCAGGAGAAGTAATGGCAGCGCCAGATTTTGTCCACCTGCGGGTTCATTCTGATTTCTCAATGGTCGATGGTTTAGCAAAAACTAAACCGATAGTAGCGAAAGCGCAAGAGCTGCAATTGCCCGCATTGGCTATCACCGATCAAATGAATTTATGTGGCTTAGTACGGTTTTATGATACTGCTCATAATGCTGGTATTAAACCCATTGTTGGCGCTGATTTTTGGCTACACAGTCCGGAATTTCCGGAAGGGCCGTGCCGTTTAGTTATTTTAGCCAAAGACAACACCGGTTATAAAAATCTTACGCTATTAATTTCCAAAGCGTATCAGCGAGGGCATTTATTTCACCGCCCAGTGATTGACCGAGATTGGTTAATAGAGCACAAAGAAGGCCTTATTTTACTCTCTGGTGCAAAAGATGGCGATTTAGGTAAAGCCTTATTAAAAGGCAACCCTGCGATTGTTGAATCGGTGGTTAGTTTTTATAAACAACATTTTAGCGATAACTATTACATTGAGTTGATCCGTACAAAGCGCGCGCAAGAAGAAGATTATTTACACTTAGCGGTTGAACTTGCAACCGTTGAGCAGCTCCCCGTGGTGGCAACCAATGAGGTCGTATTTTTAAAACCAGAAAACTTTGAAGCACACGAAATTCGTGTAGCAATTTTTGATGGTTATACCCTCGATGATAAACGCAGACCAAAACGCTTCTCTGAAGAACAATACTTAAAAACCCCAGAGCAAATGACAGAGTTGTTTAGTGATATTCCAGAAGCGCTGCAAAACAGTGTTGAAATCGCTAAACGTTGTAATGTTACTGTACAGCTTGGGACTTACTTCTTACCCGATTACCCAACAGGCTCATTAAAAATTGAAGACTTTTTAGTTAAAGTATCTAAAGATGGCCTTGAAGAGCGTTTGCAGTTCTTATTCCCAGATGAAGCTGAGCGCGTCGAAAAACGTGTTGAGTATGATGAGCGTTTGCAAGTTGAACTTGATGTAATCAACCAAATGGGATTTCCAGGTTACTTCTTGATCGTAATGGAGTTCATCCAATGGAGTAAAGATAACAATATTCCAGTGGGACCAGGACGGGGATCTGGTGCGGGGTCATTGGTGGCTTACGCATTAAAAATCACGGACCTTGATCCACTTGAGTTTGACTTACTTTTCGAACGGTTTTTGAACCCTGAGCGTGTCTCAATGCCGGATTTCGACGTCGATTTCTGTATGGACCGGCGTGATGAAGTAATCGATCACGTATCGGCGTTATATGGACGGGACGCGGTATCACAGATCATCACCTTTGGTACTATGGCGGCTAAAGCGGTAATACGTGATGTTGGCCGAGTACTTGGTCACCCGTATGGATTTGTTGACCGTATTTCAAAATTAATTCCAGGCGATCCTGGTATGACACTTGCCAAAGCGTTTGATGTCGAGCCTCGTTTGCAAGAAGCGTATGACGGTGACTCAGAGGTTAAAGATCTGATTGATATGTGTCGCATCCTTGAAGGTTGTACACGTAATGCTGGTAAGCATGCGGGGGGGGTTGTTATATCGCCCACCACAATCACTGATTTTGCTGCGCTGTACTGTGATGACGAAGGTAAGTTCCCGGTCACCCAGTTTGATAAAAATGACGTAGAAACCGCCGGTCTTGTTAAGTTTGACTTTTTAGGTCTGCGTACTTTGACCATTTTACAGTGGGCCGTTGATATGACCAACGAGCGCCTTGTGCGCGAAGGTAAAAAGCCTGTTGATATCAATGCAATCCCATTAGATGATCAAAAGAGTATAGAGTTATTACTACGCGCTGAAACCACAGCAGTATTCCAGTTAGAGTCACGAGGCATGAAGGATCTGATCCGACGTCTTAAACCGGACTGCTTTGAAGATATGATTGCACTTGTTGCCTTGTTCCGTCCAGGACCACTGCAATCGGGCATGGTAGATAACTTTATCGACCGAAAACTTGGCCGTGAAGAAATCTCTTACCCTGACGCTCAGTACCAGCATGAAAGTTTAAAACCTATTTTAGAGCCTACTTACGGCATTATCTTGTATCAAGAGCAAGTAATGCAGATTGCACAGGTATTAGCCGGTTATACGCTCGGTGGTGCTGATATGCTGCGTCGTGCTATGGGTAAGAAAAAGCCCGAAGAGATGGCCAAGCAGCGGTCAACGTTTGAGGATGGCGCACGAAATAACGGGATTGATGGCGAACTGGCAATTAAAATCTTCGACTTGGTAGAGAAGTTCGCAGGTTACGGTTTTAACAAATCTCACTCGGCAGCCTATGCGTTAGTGTCATATCAAACCTTGTGGATGAAAACTCATTATCCGGCTGAATTTATGGCGGCGGTAATGTCTGCGGATATGGATAACACCGAAAAAATCGTCACCCTAGTCGATGAATGTGAGAACATGAAACTCACATTATTACCGCCAGACGTTAACGCTGGTGCTTACAAGTTTACAGTTAACCTAAAAGGTGAAATTGTTTACGGCATTGGTGCTATCAAAGGGGTGGGTGAAGCGCCTGTTGATGCCATTTTAGAGGCGCGTCAAGCTGGTGGCCCGTTTAAAGACTTATTTGATTTTTGTGCGCGTGTTGATTTAAAGCGTATCAACAAGCGTGTAACCGAGAAACTGATTTATGCAGGTGCGCTTGATCAACTCGGGCCAGAGAAAACGCAACCCGCTCGTGCTACATTATTGGCAAGTTTAAAAGACGCCATGCGTGCAGCAGATCAACATCATAAAGCAGAGTCGTTAGGGCAAACCGATTTATTTGGTTTGCTTGCAACTGAGCCAGATGAGGTTGAACAAGCCTTTATTAAAGCCACCCCACTGACTGATAATCAATGGCTTGACGGCGAAAAAGAAACCTTAGGTTTATACCTAACTGGGCACCCGATAAATCAGTATCGTAAAGAGCTGAGATATTACACCAGTGGCAAATTAGTGGATTTACAGCCAACTAATCGCGATGTGCAGTCGACGGCTGCAGGCCTTGTGATTGCAGCAAGAGTGCTCGTAAACAAAAAAGGAAATCGTTGGGGACTTGTAACTTTAGATGACAAGAGTGCCCGTATTGATGTACGCTTATTCCCAGAACAGTTTGAAATGTACCAAGATATGCTGCAAATCAACAATATCTTGGTAATATCTGGACAGGTCAGCTTTGATAACTTCTCTGGTGGTATTACAATGACCGCCAGAGACATATGCACCATAGCGCAAGCGCGAGAAAAACGGATTAAAGCGATTAAAATGACGCTGAATATGGTGCAAATCGAAGCGAACTTCTTCGAAAATTTACAAAAAGTACTCGAACCTTATAAGTTTGGTACTTGTCCGATTAAGGTTTACTACCAGCGTCCAGATGCGCTGGCACAGTTAACTCTCGGGACAGAATGGTGTGTTACGCCTAGTGATGACTTAATTCATAAGTTATCGTTAATGGCGGCGCAAGATGTAGAACTAGAATTTAACTAATTAGGTAGTTTAGAGCATGAGCCTCAATTATCTTGATTTTGAGCTTCCAATCGCAGAGTTAGAAGCAAAAATTGAAGAGTTACAAAATATAAGCCGCGCTGGCGATTTAGATCTTGAATTAGAAGAGGAAGTCAGCCGATTAAAAGAGAAAAGTGCCAAAATGAAAGAGGAGATATTCTCTAAGTTAGGTGCTTGGCAGGTTTCTCAGTTAGCCCGTCATCCGTTGCGTCCTTATACTCGAGATTATATCGAGCGTATTTTTACGGAATTTGATGAGTTTGCTGGCGATCGTACTTTTGCTAATGATCCCGCTATTTTAGGTGGTATCGCACGTTTTGAAGGCCAACCTGTGATGGTTATTGGTCAACAAAAAGGCCGTGATACCGCTGAAAAAATCAAACGCAACTTTGGTATGCCAAAGCCAGAAGGTTACCGTAAAGCATTACGCTTGATGGAAATGGCTGAGCGCTTTAAAATGCCAATCATGACCTTTATTGACACGCCGGGTGCATACCCAGGTGTTGGTGCTGAAGAGCGCGGTCAGTCTGAAGCAATCGCACGTAACCTTAAAGTGATGGCAGCATTAAAAGTGCCAACAATTTGTACGGTTATTGGTGAAGGCGGTTCAGGTGGTGCATTAGCAATTGGTGTTGGCGATCGCGTTAACATGTTGCAATACAGTACTTACTCGGTAATTTCACCAGAAGGCTGTGCCTCAATTTTGTGGAAAAGCGCTGATAAAGCGCCACTTGCTGCAGAAGCGATGGGTGTAACCGCAGAACGAGTGAAAGAACTTGATTTGATCAACAGTCTAGTTGAAGAGCCATTAGGTGGCGCGCACCGTAACTACGACGGTATGGCACGTAATCTTAAAAATCAGCTTAAACGTGACTTAGCAGATCTACAAGCCTTATCACTTGATGAGATGCTTGAACAACGTTATAAACGTTTAATGTCATTTGGTTATTGTTAATATAGCTAATTGATGGAAAAAAGCCGCTTTTGCGGCTTTTTTGTTTTAAAATGTTTATCAGCTATCAGCTATCAGCTATCAGCTATCAGCTATCAGCTATCAGCTATCAGCTATCAGCTATTCGGCTTAATCTAATCAACCATCTATTTATCGTTTATTAATTCATGCT
>NZ_PNDT01000342.1:0-274 GCF_005886375.1 Pseudoalteromonas sp. S1727 | reverse complement strand
CCTCTTGCGCGACTGACGACCTACATGCTGGGGCGGGTGGTGGATCCGTGCCTGCCTTATAACCCACATTAATCATCTTCATCGGGTATCTTACAACGCCGGCACCTTAATCTTTAAGTTTGCGATTTTGTGCACCCATTGCAGCGAGTACTTTGAGACTTGAAATAATTCCGTCACCAGTACTTATTAGATCTCTGTTTAATACGTGACCATAACTTTCGGCGCCAATCTTCCAACCGTGTTCTTGTAATAGGTCCCGTACATAACGATACCC
>NZ_PNDT01000341.1:0-280 GCF_005886375.1 Pseudoalteromonas sp. S1727 | reverse complement strand
ATTGGCGCAAATTAAATCACGCTTGCTGCTTCCTAAGCATGAAGAGCTTGAAGAAGAAGCGGACCCTCGGGCCGACTTAATACGCCGCTTACAATAGTATGAACAATTTAAGCTGGCCGCAGATCTCCTTGAGGATATTCCCCGTGATGGTCGTGATATATTTATTGGACAGGCGCTAGAACCAGCGCAGCATGAGCCAGCGCAATAGTTGACGTAAGGTGATTTAAAAGCCTTATTATTTGCTCTTATTGAGGTAATGGCGCGGGCTCACCCCTACGTC
>NZ_PNDT01000340.1:0-265 GCF_005886375.1 Pseudoalteromonas sp. S1727 | reverse complement strand
ATTACAAGATCCATTTTGCCATGTTTGGACTATTTGAAGCGATAAAGAAGATCTTAGCGCAGACGAACTCAGCCAACGTATGGCTGATTTAATTAGCAATGAAGAAGACGCGTTAAGGTTAGTCCCCGTTAAATCACCTTAGTTTATCATTACGATTAGTGGTGCTTTTTACTGCGTGGCGCGCCAAGTATTTTTGGGCCTTGGCATATACATACCGATAAGACTGCACTGCCGCCTACAGCGCCAACAAAGTTATTAAAATACG
>NZ_PNDT01000339.1:0-240 GCF_005886375.1 Pseudoalteromonas sp. S1727 | reverse complement strand
CCAGATAGTACACGGTTTATCAAATTCTATTAGGTGATCATCAGATAGATCTCTTCACACTCGATTCAACGGCTCACTTACGGACGCTGGCTCAGCGGTTTTGTCTTCACCAGTCACTAATTTCCATACCTCGCTCGATGAAAGCACGCTAATGTGATAATCTCTTTTACACGCCACCCTGGACCATATTCTAATTGCCCCTTAATACCATGAGGGTGAGAGGGTGATTTTGTCAGTATC
>NZ_PNDT01000338.1:0-353 GCF_005886375.1 Pseudoalteromonas sp. S1727 | reverse complement strand
GCACCTCTTAGTCGCGCTCCCGAGTTTAAATACCTAGTTATCAAATAGCCAAATCCAAGCGCCAACTACTGGTTGCGGTTATATTTTTTTTTAACGTTAGCTTCTTGTGTTTCTAGTTGCTCTCGTTTATTGTGAGCTGCGATTTCATCTGATTAATCAGTACGTGAGCGCTGCTCTGTTATTTTGCGCTCGGTTTACCAATAGAAGAACAGCGGCACAAAGAACACGGCTAGGAATGTTGCGGCCATCATGCGGCGCATACCCCCTGTCCCGCCACTGTGACGAGCACCCGCACCGGGGCCAGAACGGCTAACCAAAGGACCTACGCCTAGAATACACGCTACCGAGGTCAT
>NZ_PNDT01000337.1:0-200 GCF_005886375.1 Pseudoalteromonas sp. S1727 | reverse complement strand
ACCCACTAAACTGCCTTTTTTCATGCCTCTGTCGCCGTATGCTGGCGCAATACCTTGACGCGTCGATCCGTACGGAGCATCACCTCAACGTTGTTCTTCAAGTGTGTATTCTAGGGCGTGTAACGGGAAGCACAGGTTTGCACGATCAGATTTACACAGCTTTACTTCAACACCTGCGGCTTTTACTTGAGCGATTTCTT
>NZ_PNDT01000336.1:0-267 GCF_005886375.1 Pseudoalteromonas sp. S1727 | reverse complement strand
ACTCGGTTCCTTTCACACCCAGAGGATGATATCAAAAACCCATTATCACGATTATCTGATGAGAAGGGTTTTGATGCCCAAGAAGAAGAGGTGACTACAAAATTAAGTCACCGGTTTTATGCTTTTAACCAATGGCAAGAAAGCCAAGATACGGCAAAAGAATCAGTATCTACCCGTACGGCGAGAACAACGACGGCGAGAGTAAATACATGTAATGCTGAAACCGAAGCTTTGGTTAGTATGGTTAATAAACTTAAGAAATCGTCT
>NZ_PNDT01000335.1:0-310 GCF_005886375.1 Pseudoalteromonas sp. S1727 | reverse complement strand
TTTTGCTTAGACAGCACCAAAAAATTCACGTCAATGGAGGCTGCAAAGAACAGGATATGTGCCAGTGAAATAACAGTTTCAACGTAGTTGTTATCTACCAAGTATTGGCGAATTTTTTGCTCTGCACCACCACGGTAAAAAATCCCGTTGAAGCTGACAATAGCTGCACGACCTTTGCTTTATAGGTAACTGAGCGCATGCAACACATAAGCAAAGTCGGCTTTTGATTTAGGCGCTAATACGCCAGCGGGCGCAAAGCCATCATCGTTAATCAAGGTTGTGACGTAGGAACCAAGCCATATAACCGATA
>NZ_PNDT01000334.1:0-228 GCF_005886375.1 Pseudoalteromonas sp. S1727 | reverse complement strand
TCGCTAAGATTACTGTTGAATATCGAGAGCCATTACTATTAAAGGTATTGATGGGTTGCTCAGTTGAAGAGATAGCAGAAATATTAGCTTTAATTAACAATACCGTCATGTCGCGTTTCTAGCGCGCCAGAAACCTGTTAAAAGAGGCTTTAAGCCGTGATGATGAACAACTTAACGGGGCATCAAAATAATGGCTGATCTCGAGTTTCGGCGCCGAGTTCGCGCACA
>NZ_PNDT01000333.1:0-251 GCF_005886375.1 Pseudoalteromonas sp. S1727 | reverse complement strand
GTGTGAACTAATATATAATCGGATTGATGCGGTGGGTATTTTTGTACCCGGGGGCAGGGCGCCCTTGCCTTGGGCGTTTATTTTGGAAGTTGTACTTGCACAGTTTAGCGGTGCAAAAACCGTGGTACTTGCAACGCCAGTGCAAGGTGATGCGTAAATCTACCCAGCAATTTTTTATGCGGCTAAATTATGCTGAATCTAATCAATCGTAGAAAGTGGCGTCGCCGGTGCATTCGCCGCCATGGCTTATG
>NZ_PNDT01000034.1:0-65913 GCF_005886375.1 Pseudoalteromonas sp. S1727 | reverse complement strand
AATTCGAGTACGTTTACCGATTAACTTAACTATCTACCCTTTCTAGCGGGTTAAATAAAGCGCTAACTGCGTTATACCAATCGACTTAAATATTTAACCATTCTAGCGGGCTAAATAAAGCGCTAACTGCGTTATAAATTTTTCATGTAGAACAACTACATGTCAAAATTTATGCCTTGTTATCACGCCATTTATCTGTCGCTATAAATGGTCAGTAACTTAACACGATTGGTATTATTCACGATAACCCCATTCATTTTATGCTCAGTCGCAAGACCGTTTCACAGCTTGAGGTGGATAGAATTAATGCTGCTATCACGACAAATCAAGGCAATATTAAAGAGGTTATCGCGAACTACACGACAGCTATTTAGCCCAGCCGGGTAATGTGTATTTTGATACGCCCAGCATTGGCACCATAAAAACGCATTAAATCATTTGCAAAAGGCGTGAACTCCCCTGAATGGGTCATTTTAAACTCACCGCCATCGGCTATTTCAAAGGCATCATTGTCACGGTGAGCGATTGCGCCAATTAAAGCGAACCAGTTTGCATGTGGTAGGCGCCTAAACGGCTCAAGCAAGGCCATGGGGATCTCTTTAACGCCCAGTTGTAAATTGTCTCGATGCCAACCTTGAGGGCCGCATTTTACGCCGTCATCATACCAAAGTTGTTCAGGGTATGGGCTAAACCGATAGGTGGCGCCCTGCTCAAGCATCAGTCCTGTTGCATTGTATTGCTCTGAGGCGTATACCAATACATCTTGGCTTTGGCCTATTTTAAGTACCGACATATTTTGACTTTGCAATGCTATATGCGCAGATAAACCATTAAAACTAAGCATACTGTGATCCGCATACAGCAGTTGATAGGCTAAGTTTTTTAGAGACTCTGGGCGATAGCTGGTCAATTTATTTATTCGATGAGCAACACTATGGTGAATCGTTGGGCGTAATTCACTTTGTTCATCATCGACTAACACAATACATTCTCGATCAATGAGCTTAAATAACGGGTTAAACCAAAAATAGTTTTGTTGATGACTCAAGGCGAATGGATCTGGGGTGATAGTCATATCATCCTGGGCAATCAGACTGTTTTGCCCATCAGGAAACAGTGCTGCATAATCGATAGCTTGGCTTGACAAAAAGGTTAAAGGAATAGGGAGTTCTAGCAACCACTCAATGGCGAAACGTAAGCAAATATCGGCTAAACCATCACGGTAATAACCACCTCCAATATCAGAGTGCGCGCCCGCAAACCACACTTCTAGAACATTGTTTTGATGGTTGATTAAGGTTGGCTCAAAGGCTCTACGTTTTTCATCAAGCGCGACACAATGTAAAGCTTGGTCAATATTGGTGGCTAAAGTATGATTTTCAAAAATAACATGTTCAGCCCCTCGAGTAGCCTTGGTAACTTTAGATAATCCAATAGATGCAACGGTATCAAACACGCATAAATGTATATTATTACTTATTAATGGCTCTAGGCACTTAGCAAAACGCCTCGCAAGTGCAGCACCGCGGCTAAAGCCAGTGAGTAGTACAGTATCACCTGCTGTGTAGTTTTGTTTAAAGTCGTTTATTGCATGTTTTAAAATACTAGCTACGTCATCATCACGAGGTGCTAAGGTTTGATTTAGTAACCGCTTTAAACGACTACCTTTAGTACCAATTCCTTGATAATAGAAGCTAAGTTGAGTGTTAAATACAGTTGTGGGGTTGAAATTCAAGCTACCGCCGAATAATAAGTGCAGCTTGAGAATGTTCGAAATACTGGCATCTTCTTTAAAATGAGCAGAACTAAACTGCTCAGCATCACGGGGCTCACTGCCGGTACCATCAAAGTTGAAAATCAGCGTTTTAGCCGTCATAGCATCATTCCTTTCAGTTGGTTTATGCTAATTTACAGGGGAAATATTAAAATTTGAAGACAATATTTAATGCTCTTAACTGTACTCTAATAGTAAGAAGACACCCACTTTTGTTAGTACTAGCGATGATTTAAAAAGACGGTCTAGACTGACACCCACTTTTCCAGATAAAAATAACAGCTGAATTTGCAGCATTAGCGTAATAGGCTAGTATTGATAAAGGGACGTGGTTTTTGAGATATTTATGGCTACAGCAAGGCATCGCCAAATTAGTTTAGTAGACACACGCTATTATCATTGCGTATCACGCTGTGTTAGAAGGGCTCATTTATGTGGAGTTGATAAATATACTGGCCAATCATATGAGCATAGAAGGCAATGGGTTGAAGATAAGTTAATGCGTCTAGCTTCAATATTTTTTATTGATATTTGTGCTTATGCAGTAATGAGCAATCATACACACATAGTGTTGCATGTTGATAACAAAAAGGCTGGGCGGGTAAATGATAGAGCTATAGCTATACGTTGGCATAAAGCGTTTAAAGGTTCTGATATTACACACCGTTTTGCTAAAGGGGGGAAGCTCTCTGAAGCCGAAACCGTAATTGCCTCAGACAATATAAAACAGTATCGTGCAAGGTTGATGGATATCAGCTGGTTTATGCGTTCGTTAAATGAATATATTGCACGTCGAGCTAATAAAGAAGATAACTGTAAAGGGCGATTTTGGGAAGGCCGATTCAAATCGCAAGCCTTGCTTGATGAGCCTGCATTAATAGCTTGTATGGCATATGTAGATTTAAACCCAGTACGAGCCGGTATTGCCGATACACCTGAAAGTTCAAATTTTACAAGTGTTCAAAAACGCATTACTTCTGCTGCAAAGGGGAAGCAGTCTCAATTTTTATTACGTTTTTCAGGAATGACAACTAAGCAAATGACTAAAGGCTTACCCTTTGAATTAACTTCGTATTTAACCTTGGTTGATGTGACAGTACGTTGTATTCGTGCTGAAAAAATTGGCTATATTCCTAGGGAGTTACCCCCTCTGCTTGAAAGGTTGCATATAGAGCCTAAAAATTGGTTAAAGCTAACAAGTAAGTTTACTACTGTGTTTCATGGAGCTGTCGGTCGGCCTGAGTCATTAAAATTATTTTGCCAGCATAAGTATTTTAAACGGCGCTCAAACCTTACTAATTGTGAAAAGTTATTAGCATAATTTTTTGCCCGTTATACACCTAAACCTGCCTCAATAAATATTGTGCTGATGTGCGTTGTAAAATGTTTCACTATTTTCCTGAAAATCCTATTTAGAGCGTATTTCTATTAACTTTATAAAGCGCGCCTACTCTCAAGCTTGCTTAACCAGATAAGTTGTGGCCGCTTTATTAATAAATGGATGTCAATTATTAATAGTGGATGTCTATTATAAAAGGGTGTAAGAGGTGATAAAAGGGTGGATGTCTTTTATAAGAGGTGGCGAGGTGTGCGCAACCTGCCACCAATATTTTAAGTGTTTAATGTAGCTTCATTTTTGGTCTTACCACTCGTAGCACTTTTTCACTTATCCAAAGGGCAAATGTTTTTGCGCTGCCATGAATAGCACGTTGGTGCATGCGGTAGAGTGAGATATACATAAAACGGGCAATCCTACCTTCGATAAAAAAGCTGTTGCTGGTGAGGTTACCCATTAAACTGCCTACAGTGCTGTAACGCGATAAATTAACCAATGAGCCATGGTCATTATATTCAAACCTGCGAAGCGGTTGTTGACGTAATGTCGCCATTAGATTTTTTTCAACACATTGTGCCATTTGGTGAGCTGATTGCGCGCGCGGTGGCACGAGTTTTCCGTCTTGTTGGGTAAACGCACAGCAATCACCCAGTACATAAATTCGCTCGTCACAGTTACTTTGTAAGTAGTCATTGACCATTATTTGGTTATTACGAGTCAGCTCAAAAATCCCCAATTCTTTAACAAAATCAGGGGCTTTAACACCAGCGGCCCATACCATAATATCGGCATCGATCTGCTCATCATCTTTGGTGATAAAACCTTGTTCAGTGGCTTGTTTAACTTGGGTATTTTCACGAACATGAACGCCTAGCTTTAATAACTCTCGCTTTGCAGAGTTAGCAATTCTATCTGGTAGGGCCGGTAATATTCGCGGACCAGCTTCAATTAAGTGGATATGTAAGCGTTTAGCCGACATATTTGTAAGGCCGTAAAGCTTTAATAGATCAGAGACATGATACAGCTCAGCAGAAAGCTCGACACCCGTTGCACCACCCCCCACAATGGCAATATTTAATGCGTGCTGTGGGTCGTCATCTTGATGTAGGCGAGTAAAGTTATCGAGTAGCGCGTGTTGAAAGCGTTCAGCCTGTTGATTTGAATCAAGATAAAAACAATGCTCTTTAATACCAGGAGTGTTGAAATCGTTACTTACACTACCAATGGCGATGACTAGGTAGTCATAATGAACGGTACGCTGTGGCAAAATTTGATGGCCTAGCTCGTCATTTAAAGCGCTTAAAGTTATTGTTTTATCAGCATTATTTAGAGCACAAAAAGTACCTAATTGAAAGTTGTAATGGTGCTTTGCTGCATGGGCTGAGTAAACTACACCATCTAAATCGGCATCAATAGAGCCCGTTGCTACTTCATGAAGTAACGGCTTCCAAATGTGAGTGCGGTTTTTATCTATAAGTAGAATATCGGCTTGTTTTTTCTTTCCTAGTTTATGTCCTAATTGCGTTGCTAGCTCTAAGCCGCCAGCACCGCCACCGATGATCACGATTTTAGGATGTGTTGTTATCATTACGTTGCCCTCAAAAGAATTATACCTAAATACTCTTTTGGTGGCTCAAGGCAAAGAATACTTAGGTATTGAGCAGGCTGAAGCGTTAAAACACCTTTTCAAGCAACGCTTTAATAATGCGCCTTTTAAATTGATTTGTCAGTAAAATAATCATTCTAAACAACAAAGTTATCAATCATCATAGGCTTACAGGAAATCCATAGTACTGGATATTAGCTGTGGTTTTCAAAGAAGATGTCAGTCAATACATGAATCACTAAGTGCGCAGTATATAGCTGTATTTTTCAGAGTGAAAAGAAGCATGGTAAAACAATATATAAATAGCAAAAGACTATAAGAAGTAAATGTTAATAGATTGTTTTTCTTATTTTTAGAGATGAGTTGTTATTTGATTTATATCATTCACAAAGCATGTTCGCGCCCTGATATTTTAAGGCTTAAAATAGTTAGTGAGTTAAGCTAAATTTGACAATTTTCTTATTTAATTGTTTAATTGTTGTTCAATGTGTGCGGTATTTCGAAGATTAATTCGAAGTGCAGTAAGGCAATATACGAATAGTAAGCGTTCAATAATAAGTTAGTGTACAAAGGGCTATTGTTATGCTTCGGGATCGAGTTATAACGTGAGTTCGCTACTTTGATATGATTAAAAGTATAAGGGAATTACTTAAATGAAGATGCTAATTAATATCACTATTTTTGTTTTATTTTTAACTCTATTTAAAGTACAGGCAGCTACCCCAGAAATACTCGCCAGTTCAGTAGTCAAATGTGATTACTGTAGTCAAACCGATATTCGAACTCATGCTAGAACCATGTATCTTCATGCACCTATTGGTGAGTATAATATGGCTTACCTCGATCTAGGAAGGGGCGTTTATTCTAAAGTTACCGTATCTGTTAGCTCTGCTTCTTTCGGGGGAGGTGATGGTTGGGGTGGTAATAGCGAACAAACCACACTGGACGTAATGGTAAACTCAAACGATCAAACTTCCAACCAACGGCTTAAAGATATTAAAAGTGAATATAATGGTATCACTAATGTTCTTAACGGTGGGTATCAGTTAGATGATTCATTTGCTTTTAGAAGTGTTTATGAAGCCCTTTTACATAAAAACGCTTTTATATCTCAAATAGAACATTTTGTTTATAGTGACGGTAGAATATCTACAAAGATACACAATGCTAAAGCTATAGCTGAGATATTAGCTGGTAATACGAGTATATCGGCCAGTGCAGTGGTTGCGGGAGTTGCGATAGCAGCAATTAATAATACTTATGTGATAGTTAGTTTTTCTGATGGTACGAAAATAGAAGTTAAATTTTCGATAAAACTTGTTAATGGAAATGTGGAACTTGATGTTACAGGACTTGGACAAGCTCGTGATGAAAATGATGAACTTGTGCCAATGTCTTCTTTCGAATTAAGAGATAAGTCATTTTCTGGCGCATACGGAGACGCTTTCTTTAGGTATATTGAATCACTTGGAACGATGGTTACTATTTCTGGTGGGAGTGGTGGTGATTCAAAGACTTGCCGTGCCGAAAAAATGGATTGTGATTCAGAGGGGCAAAAGTGTGTAGTAAATTATAGCTGTAATTAATCGTAACGTGATAATTGCCTTGTGTAGAAAAACTATATAGGGCGATTATTCTTCCTTACCCCATCCAACCATCCAACTATTCAAGTAATACAAGAGATATTTAAATTTCTTGGCACTGCATTTACAACTATAAGCTGTGCAATCGCACTACTGCATGATGCAGAATAACCGTGGAACAATTACCGTCCATAACTAAACTGCATTTTTGCAGCCTTGCCTAAACTCAAATACACCGCTGAAAAAGTAACTTCGAAAGATCAACACGCCCCAGATAAGCCAAGAAACAAAACTAAAATAAAGTTACCATAGCGAATATTGAATTTTCAAACTATGATTTCCTTTATTAGGGAATTTAATAAAGGAAATATTATGAGCGATACGTTACTTTCCTCGCTTGAGCAGCATTTTGGTTTTAATCAATTTCGCCAAGGCCAGCAACAAACGATTGAGCAGCTGTTAAATAATCAATCATCTCTGGCTATCTTTCCGACCGGCTCTGGTAAGTCTTTGTGTTACCAGCTGACAGCGTTACATTTACCAAATTTAACCTTAGTGGTTTCGCCGCTATTGGCCTTGATGAAAGATCAAATCAGCTTTTTAAATACCAAAGGCATTTACGCAGCGAGTTTAGATTCAAGCCAAACAGCAGAGCAAAGCCATACCGTTATGGCTGATGTGCGCTCAGGTAAAGTGAAAATTCTGATGGTGTCGGTAGAGCGCTTTAAAAATGAGCGATTTCGTGAGTTTATTAATCAAATTGCTATTTCTATGCTGGTGGTTGATGAAGCGCACTGTATTTCTGAATGGGGCCATAACTTTAGGCCTGATTATTTAAAGCTACCACGTTATCGTGATGAGTTAAATATTCCTCTCGTATTGCTATTAACGGCTACTGCTACTAAAAAAGTAAAGCGTGATATGAGCGAACGTTTTGCAATTGCACCAGAATGTATTGTTCAAACTGGATTTTATCGCGCTAATTTAGATTTATCAGTCTTGAGTGTTAAAACGGCTGAAAAAGCCAGTACACTCGCTAAAATTGTTCGCGATCAACAAGGCCCAGGCATTGTTTATGTGACTTTGCAGCATACCGCTGAACAAGTCGCTGAAGCACTTAGCCGCCAAGGCTTACATGCTGTGGCTTATCATGCTGGGCTTGAAGACACCTTACGGTACAATATTCAAGATGACTTTATGGCGGGTAAAATTAATGTGGTTGTTGCCACAATTGCGTTTGGCATGGGGGTTGATAAGTCAGACATTCGCTTTGTTATTCACTATGATTTACCAAAATCGATTGAAAACTACAGCCAAGAAATTGGCCGTGCAGGACGTGACGGACAGTCATCACAATGTTTTACGTTGGCTAATTTAGATGGCTTAAACACGGTTGAAAACTTTGTTTATGGTGACACCCCTGAGCTTAATGGTATTGAATTTGTTATAAATGATATTCGTCAACACCAAGATCAACAACAGCAGTGGGAGATGCAGGAATACAGTCTCTCAAGCGACAGTAATATTCGTCAGTTAGCGCTAAAAACCTTACTCGTACAGCTGGAGATGCAAGGTGCAATAACGCCGCTATACGCTTATTACGCTGACTTTAAATATAAGTTTTTAGAAGATAAAGCCGCATTATTAAGTCATTTTGACGCAGCCCGCCAAGAGTTTTTAAATTTAATATTCAGCCATACTCAATTTAAAAAAATCTGGGGTACGTTAAATTTTGATACCCTTACCCAAACCGCTCAGGTTGATCGAAAACGGGTAGTTGCAGCCCTAGATTACTTAGCCGAGAAAAATTTAATAGCCCTTGAAACAAAGCGAATCACCCAAGTCTATCAAGTACATAGTCACGTTATTAGTAACCCTGAGTTAGCACAGCAGTTACATGCTTACTTTGTAGGTAAAGAGCAAGCAGAGATCAAACGTATTGGCGCATTAATTCGCTTTTTTGAACTCAGAACATGTTTAAGCTATAACCTTGCTCGTTATTTTGATGATAACCAAGCACCGCAGCAATGCGGCCATTGTTCGGTATGTAGAGGCCAAGCTGTAACACTTGAATACTCTCTCGCTCACCACTTTGCTGACGATGCTGTCATTTATCAAAAGGTTGATGAATTAATTAGTCACCTCGCGAGTAAAGGTATAAATAACCTAGGTATTGAAACCCAGTGCCGCTTTTTAGCAGGTATGAGTGTACCGTTATTTGCCCGTAATAAAGTTCGCCAGCTTAGCGGGTTTGGCTTATGTGAACAACAGCGTTACAGTGAAATAAAAGCGAAATTGCTGGCACGCTAAACTCACTCAGGTATGCTAGAGGCTTATTCTTAAAAGTAAGCCTTTATGCCCCACATAGTTCGCCCCGACAAAAATGCCATTGCAGTAAAAAATATTACGTCAGCTAAAGAACTTGTTACCTGCGCGAACTGCCAAGCTTGTTGTTGCCAGTTGGAAGTACGTATTGTAACTGATACTGGCGTGCCATTTCATTATATTGCATATGATAAATGGGGCAGTGAAGTGATGAAACGCGCTGCAGACGGTTGGTGTCAAGCTCTTGATCGTAATACCTTAATGTGTTCAATTTACGAAAATCGTCCGTTAGTATGCCGCGAATTTGAAATGGCATCTGACGAATGTGTCACCGAGCGTGATATCGCAGGGATCTGAATTGCCTTGTAAAGTGAAGTTTCACTTTCAAAAATTTACTTCCTTTAATTCTTCCATGAATTAAAGGTGGGTGTCTTTGCTATTAATATCAACGTTGTTTATTAACCAATTTGAATTGAGGTGACTGGGTAGGTTAGCGGTTGCTTTTTTTGTTTGGCAAAGCAATAGGCGAATGTTAGTGGGCCAACGCGGCCAATAATCATTAATAGTATGATCAAGCATTGACTCGAGGTGCCAAGCTCACTTGTAATGCCTCTTGAAAGGCCAACGGTGCTCAGTGCTGAAATTACTTCAAAACTAATATCCATCACGGCTAATGGTTCGATGCGGGCGATGATCATAATGCTGGTGAAGGCGATAAACATATATAAAATCATCACGCTTAATGCTTTGATAACTAGTTTGTCACTGAGCTGGCGGTTGAATATAGTCACCGTAGCGTGTTGGCGTAGGTAGCTGTACATGGCTAATAATAAAATGACAAAAGTGCCTAACTTGATCCCACTGGCGGTGCTAACTGAACCGCCGCCAATCATCATTAGCAACATAGTAAATAATGTTGAGTCGGTAGTCAGTGAGTCAATTGGTAGTGTATTAAACCCTGCTGTACGAGGTGTGACGGCTTGAAACCAGGCGCTGAGAAGTTGTTCATTGATTGACAAGTTAGCTAAAGTAAGTGGGTTTGTGTATTCAAATAAAAATATTAGTACAAAGGCTAAGCTATTAATGATTAAGGTTGCAAGTAGAACAATACGGGTATTGGTTGCTAACTTTTGCCAGCGACGTTGCTGGTAAATGTCGATCAGTACAGTAAAACCTAACCCGCCTGTTATAAATAACACAGTGATCACTAAATTGACCATAAAATCACCACGAAACTGACTCAGGCTGTCAGGACTTAATGCAAAGCCTGCATTGTTAAAGGCTGATATGGTGTAAAACAGGCTTTGATAAGCGCTGTGCCAAATGCCGTAGTCATCAAACCAACTAGCCCAAAGTAGTAGAAAAGCGATACTTTCAATAATTAAAGAATAAACCACCACATATTTAGCCACTTTTATCACACCCGATAAGTCGTTAGTGTCAAGAGCTGTACTTGCTAATAGTCGCTGTTGTAAGCCCAGCGTTTTACCTAAGCTTAAGAGTGAAATAACTGCAACCGTCATAAAGCCAATGCCACCAATTTGAATGAGTACCATAACAACACTTTGGCCAAATAATGTCAGTGCGGTCCCCGTGTCAATTACCACAAGCCCTGTTACTGTCACTGCTGACGTGGCGGTAAACATAGCTTGCATTAGGCTCAGTGGCTTGGTGCTGGCAAGTGGAGTAAGTAACAAACCGGTACCGATAATAATTAAAACAATAAAGCCACAGGTTAATATAAGCGGCGGATTTAATTTACGCTGCTTATAGTTAGTTCCTTGTACAAAGGTTTTAGGGTAGCTGTTTGCCTGCCAGTTGATCATAGTACTTTGAACCTTTTGGCTAGTTTTGTTAGGTAGGTTTTTGAGCCCAATAACACTAAACTGTCACCGTGGCGCAGCTCGGTATCTAAATTTAATTCTGTATTAAAATATTCGTCACGGCGTAGGGTAAGTGGTTTAATATCACTACCGCGCTCTTTTAATAACCAGCCGATGGTGCGCCCTGATAGATGTAAATCAATCGCCAGCTCTACAATAAAAGTGCTCTGAGTAAGAGCAAAATATTGATTTACCATAGGGTAATTAAGCGCTTGCGCAACGCGTACGCCCATTTCTTCTTCTGGATGGATAATTCGAGAGACACCCAACTTACTCAATATTTGATGATGACTTTTCGTGCAGGCTTTCACCCAAATCTCTTTTACCCCTAAGTTTTTAAGGTGTAATACACATAAAATACTGGCTTCAATGTTTTCGCCAATAGCGACTAAAACGGCTTGGCAGCTAATTAAATCAAGGCGAGCCAATTGCGCTTCATCACTGGCGTCTATCACTACGGTATAGCTAAGCTGATGAGCATAATGATTTACTGTGCTGTCACTTATATCAGCAGCGCAAACATGATGCCCTTGATGAGCCAGCTCTAAACAAGCGGTTACACCGAACCGCCCTAAACCAATTACTGCAAACTGCGCCATGTTGAATACTCATTGAAAGTTAAAAGACTCGCAGAGTGTAAGGCGCGAAAAATAAAAGTCAGTGGCTATGGGTTAAGCTTTATAAAGATTTAATACTCAGGGTAAAAAACTTTATAAAAACTTTATAGTCGCTGCTCAGTTATCGCAGTAAGCTAGGGTATGCGTTTTTGAAGAGCAAAAAATGAAGATAAAACAATACCTCAGTGCTATTGCTGCGAGTGTACTGATGCCAATACTGATTGTGCTGGCTATTTTTCCTGTGCGGGATTGGTTTACCACCACCGATATTGTGATGTTGCAATTAGTGTGGGTCACGTTGGTGGCACTGCGCAGCAATCGTCGTGTGGCGGCAATTACTACCTTGGTCAGTGTAGCTTGCACCGATTGGTTTTTTGTAACCCCCTATTTTACTTTTCATATTGAAAATATTGAGTATGTAGTGACCTTTGCGGTCATGCTGATAGTAGGATTAGTGATAAGTCAATTAGCAGGTCAACTGACGAGTAAAATTAATGACATTAAACAGCATGCTAGTAATACAAGTTGCCTATACGAGCTTGCCAAAGGGTTAAATGGCCTCGATGAAATTGATAGCCAGCGCGGCTATTTTCAAACAACTGTTGAGCACCATCTGCATATTACTCTCGATTGGTGGCAAGTTATACCGGTTAAGCAGCCACAATCAAGGTGTTATTTTGTGAACGGTGAAATTGATAGTTGTTGGGGCGGTTTTACTGCATCACAGTCGCTGGATGAGGCGAGAAGTGCATTTTTAAACACTGCTATTTCAGTGCTATATCAGGCGCATGAGAACACGAAGTTGCGCCAACAATCGGCTGCTATCTCTGTGCAAGCCGAGCTTGAGCGTGCTAAAAATGCTTTGTTGCGTAGTTTGTCCCATGACTTACGAACCCCACTGGCTACGATTATGGGGGCATCGAGTATGCTCGCGGATGAAAACATTGTACTTAATGAAGAAATGGCTGTAGAGCAAGCACGTAATATTTTTGAGCAAAGTAAAATTCTCAATGAGCATTTTGATAAGGTTATGGAGCTTAGTCGGGTCAATAAAATGGGCGAAGACTTGCAATGGCAAAGCATCAGTTTGCAAACCTTGATCAGTGAGGCTCAGGCACGCCGCCAGCAGTTGTTAATTAATTTTGAGCTCACCACAGCGATCAGTGAACAAGACAGTTGCCAAGGGGATATCACCCTACTCGAAATTGCGTTGGCTAACATGTTTGAAAATGCTAGCCGCTACGGAAATGGCCACGCGACGCTCAGTTTTAGCTATCAGCAAGATGCGCAGCAAATTGACTATCAATTACGGATCACCAATCAATTAGCAAGTTCATTGCCATCAAGCACTGATCAAGGGGTTGGTTTGGGCAGTGTAATTTGTGATGTGGTTGCTAAATTTCATCATGGGCGTTTTACTTTAGAAATCAATGAACAACAACAAAGCGCCAGTGCCTGTTTAGCATGGAGTAAGTTACATGATTAATATTCTAGCGTTAGAAGATTCGCCGCCACTGCAAAGCTTTTTAAAAACCCTATTAGCTGCCAGTGGCTACCAAGTGAGTGTGAGTGCTAAAGGGCTTGATGGCTTTGCGCTTTTAAGTGAGCAACAGTTTGATCTCGTGCTCTTGGACTTAGGCTTACAGGATATGGATGGGCAAGATTGGCTATTAGAACTTAGGCAGTGGAGCCAGTTACCAGTGCTCGTGCTCTCAGCACGTGATGGTGAAGTTGAAAAAGTCACCGCTCTTGATAATGGCGCGAATGATTACCTAACAAAGCCTTTTAGTGCCAACGAATTACTAGCGCGTATTCGTGTGTTACTGCGCACGAATACGCAAACGAGCGCAGCTTTAAGCTGTGGTAGTATTAGCATTGATCCACATAAACACCTGGTTATGGTGGCGCAACAAGAAGTTAAACTTACCAAAAAAGAATATGCAATTTTATTGTTGATGCTGCAAAACAAAGACAAAGTGCTCACCCACAATGCAATATTAAGCCAAGTATGGGGAGAGCAATATATTAATCGGCCTGAATATATCCGAGTGCATATGGCTCAGCTAAGGCAGAAACTAGAAGCAAACCCAGCCAGCCCAAAGCATTTACTTACAGAGCCTGCCGTGGGGTATCGGTTAGTTGATTAATCTTGCCTGAAAAGATTCGCGTGTAAAGGGGCTTTACACCCCTTTAAACTAGCTGTGATGCTGGCTTAACCGTATTTTGCTTCTAGCTCATCGGCGGTGTGATATTTTTCATGGCTCTTTAATTGCTCTAAGTAGCGGGCAATTTCAGGAAAATGGCTAATAGCGCCCGTTTCGGCTACTTTTTCAACCACAAACGACAACATAAAGTCGGCACCCGTTAATTGCTCACCCACTAAGTAGCTTTTGCCGGTTAGTCTTAAGTTGATATAGCTTAAAATTTTGCCAATTTCGTGATCAGCGTAGTCCGCGATAAAGTTAGTTTTACAACCATCTTTGGTAATAAATAGTTTAAGTAAAAACGGCACCATGGCCGAGCTTTCAGCGAAGTGTAGCCACTGCTGATAATCAATATAGTCTTTACTGTCTCGGTTTGGTGCAAACTTACCATTACCATATTGCGTGATTAAATAGTCAGTAATAGCACCTGATTCAGTAATCACTTGGCCGTTGTCTTCAATTACTGGCGATTTACCCAATGGATGAATCGCTTTCAGCTCATCTGGTGCTAGGAAAGTCTCGCTATTACGTTGATAGGCAATAATTTCGTAATCAATCTCAAGCTCTTCAAGTAGCCAAATAATACGTTTAGAGCGTGATTTATTTAAGTGATGTAATTTGATCATGGTGATCCTTATAAGCGCAGCCGTTGCCGCGCAGGGTAAATTTAAAGTGGCTTATTTACTTGTACTACCGTTTTGCCAAAGTTCTTGCCGTCAATCATATCGTTAAATGCAGATACGGTATTTTCAAAGCCTGTTACTAAGTGTTCGCGATAATGAATTTTGCCCTCGCTAAGCCACTTTTGCATATCAGTTGCAAACTCATCATAACGGTGGCCGTAATCGTCAAAAATAATAAAGCCTTGCATACGAATTCGTTTGGTGAGAATTTGCCCCATTAGCGCACCCATTCGATCCGGGCCTTGTGGTTGCTCGGTGGCATTATATTGCGACACTAAACCACATAGTGGAACGCGTGCTGCGGTATTTAGTAAAGGTAATACGGCGTCAAACACTTTTCCGCCCACATTTTCATAATAAACATCAATACCTGCATCACAGGCTGAAGTTAATTGCTCTGCAAAATCATCAGCTCGATGATCAATACAGGCATCAAAACCAAGCTTTTCAACGGCGTATTGGCATTTCTCACTCCCACCTGCAACGCCGACTACCTTACAGCCTTTGAGCTTGGCAATTTGCCCTACTGTCGCGCCAACAGGGCCTGTTGCCGCGGCAACCACCACTGTTTCACCTGTTTTTGGCGCGCCGATATCTAGTAGCCCCATGTATGCAGTAAAGCCAGGCATGCCCATAATACCTAGCGCGTAGGATGGGTGGCTGGGCTCTTTACCCAGCGGCATTAATCCTTCACCATCTGAAATTGCATATTCTTGCCAGCCTGTATAAGCCAGCACCCAGTCACCGACAGCAAACTTTTCATTATTCGATTGCTCAATTTGACACACTGTAGCACCGACCATCACATCGCCAATTGCCACAGGCTCCGCATACGATTTTGCATCACTCATACGACCGCGCATGTAAGGGTCTAGCGATAAATAAATAGTGCGTAGTAATACTTCGCCTTGTTTAAGCTCGGGGAGTGACACGCTTTTTAGTTCAAAGTTATCCTGTGTTGGCGCACCATGCGGGCGAGACTTAAGGGTAAATTGTTTGTTTGAGATAGTTGGCATAATCGTTTTCCATATCCAGTTAAGAGAGTGCTGCATAGTTACTGTAAATCTAAATGCTCAGTAGCTATGTTGTTGCAGCGTATTGAGAACACAGTAATGAACTTAGGGCTAAGCGCTATAAATTCAACACTTAGCATAGTTTAGTTTATCGCTATATGGAGAATCACTTTTGCAGTTGTGCAATAGTGACTGTTAGTTGTTGTAATTTGGGAACAAGTTGTGTTAAAAATAATCTGTAATTTGATCCTATTAACAAGGGAATGACATGGTAAAACAACTGTTTATATTATTAGCCATGATGAGTAGTGGCCTAACTTGTTTTGCCGCGCAGGCAAATGACGAGGTCTTGTGTGTGGATCAGGTTGCGCTGCAAGGAATACCGTTTAGTTTTGAAAATGATAATAATGTAAGACCTAAAGTGAGTGACTTTAGTGTAGTTAACACTGTATTGATGAGCAGTGAGCAAGGCCGCCGAGTTGCCGTGGTAACAATTCGTAATGATGCGTCGGGTTCGCGAATTTTACAGGCTGAGCATATAATGGCGTTATTTGCCGATGGCAGACGAATATCGCCTATGGCATTGGCTGACAATATTAAACTTGAAGATGGTGAGCAGCGCTCATTAACGCTGTCATTCGGCGTAGATTTTTACCCCATCTTGAGTATCTTCACCAGTAATAATTTAAATTAGGAATAATAATAAAATGAAAGCGATGATCTGTGGATTAGGCTGTGCGGCAGTTTTGCTAAGTAGCGCCTGTTTAGCAACTAATACAACCACCAATAACAGTCGTGACTTTGTTGCTGATAATATCTTCACGCAAGGCATTGAAGGGCCAGTATTTTATAAGCAACACTTATACGCGGTTAATTTTGCAGAGCAAGGCACCATTGGCAAGGTAGATAGCAGTGGCAAAGCCCAGTTATTTATTAAGCTGCCAAATGACAGCGTTGGTAATGGTTTGCAATTTGATAGCCAAGGCAACTTATATATAGCGGACTATGTTAATCATAATATTTTAAAAGTACCTGCCAATAGTCAAAGTGTTGAGGTTTTTGCTCATAATAAAACCATGAACCAACCGAATGATATAGCGATTACCACACGAGGCGTGTTGTTTGCCAGCGATCCTAATTGGGCAAACAGTACCGGTAAATTGTGGCGCATTAATGCAGATGGCAGTACGCAATTACTTGAAGACAATATGGGCACCACCAATGGCGTGGCGGTTAATAACGATAATAGTAAGCTGTATGTAAATGAGAGTGTGCAGCGGGTTATTTGGCAGTACGATCTTGATCGTGATTTAAACATCAGTAATAAACAGCCGTTAATTAAGTTTGTTGATCATGGTATGGACGGCATGCGTGTAGATAACCAAGGTAATGTGTTTGTGGCGCGTTATGGCGCAGGCGTGATCTTAAAAATCAGTCCGGCGGGAGAAGTCTTGAACACCTATACGTTAACAGGGCAGCATCCCACTAATGTGGCGTTTAACGAGCAGCAAACCAAGTTGTTCGTTACTATGCAAAAACGCGGCGCGATAGAAGTAATTGAGCTATAAAAGTGTATGGTAAAAACGAAATACCGACTATGTAGCGCAGTTAATTAAATTGCGCCTAATGCAAAGTCGGTATGCTCCCAGTGCGCTTGGCAAAAGCAGCTTGATACCGCTTTATTCTTCCTGAGCTCAATCTTAGTTCATTTAAGTCTATAAAATTGTTTCGTGTTAGTGGTGAAATAGTATTCGCTATTACATGCGGCAAGCTGTTGTTTTCCTTGTTTTAAATGATTCCATTCTTTGTTTTCTTACCATTTAAAGTGCAAAAAAATACGATTTCCAGGGAATTATAAATTTTAAAATCAAGCCTAGTTTGGAATAATTTATATTGACTTGGTGTGTTTTTATGACTAAGTTAACATTCTGTAAGTAAAAACGATAACTTATGTCTTGGTTTAACAACTTTAAACCTGTAGTAGCTGTACAAGTAATTTGAAATATAAAAAAGGTTAAATGCTTATACTATGAATAATAAATTCCACACAATTACAACTCAATTCAAAAAATCATTACTCGCCACTTTGGTTATTTCAGCTTCTAGTACTGCTTTTGCGAATGATGCTGAGCAATTAGACAAAGATAAATTAACGAAAGAAGATATCGAACGCATTGAAGTAAAAGGCTACGCAGCGTCAGTGGAAAAAAGCCTTAATATGAAGCGATTTGCAAACAGTGTTGTTGATGCTGTATCTGCAGAAGATATCGGTAAATTTCCTGATCAAACGGTAGCCGATGCTTTACAGCGTATCCCTGGTGTTCAAGTTGAAAAAGACTTAGGCGGAGAAAGTGACCGAGTAAGTATTCGTGGTACAGCTCCTCATTTAAATATTACGCTATTGAATGGCCAGAGTGTAGCCTCAGCAACGGCGTCTGCATCTATCACTCGTCCATCCCGCGGTTTTAATTATTCACTTTTACCTGCAGAATTAGTTGATACTTTAGAGGTGTTTAAGTCCGCTGAAGCTGATGTTGATGAAGGATCAATTGGTGGTACTGTCGTGGTGAGAACTCGTAAGCCGTTAGACAGCGAATCTAATTATGCGGCATTGTCAGTGAAAGCATTTCACTTTGAAAATGCTGATGAAACAAAGCCTTATATTTCGGGTTTATACTCTTGGAAAAATGAAGATGAAGACTTTGGTTTTAATGTGGGCTTTGTTCGCAAAGAACTTGCAACTCAAAGGGACAGTAAAGAAGTCAGATTTGGTTACCGTAGTACCGATGCCAATGGTGATGGTAATAATGAGTATTACCCTGGGGCGGTCGGTTATAACCGCTACGCGAGTGACTCTGATTTAAATACAGTGACGGCTACCTTGCAATACGCACCTTCGGCAAATTTAGATATTGTTTTTAATAATCTGTATTCAAAATCTGAGCATGAGTCATACGGTACTTACTCCAGTGGTTTTATATTACAAAACATTGGCAATATTGAGCAAGCCGATATTGTCGATGGTACTGTCGTCGCTGGAACGTTACCTGCGCATAATAACTTAGGCTATTACGGAAATGCCGGATACCAAGGTGAATTTAAAACTCAAGCTCACGATATTAAAGTTACCTATGCAAAAGATAACTACACACTGACAACACAGTTTGGCTATAGTAAAGCGGAGGGGGCAGTGAGTGATGTATACTCAGAGTACTACGCAAACACAGACGCCTCGTACAGCATCGAAAATGGAACTCCAGAGGTTGTATTATCAGATTCCCTTACTCCTGCGGATTATCGCTTAGATTACAATCATAAAAATGATATAGCGAATGATTCGGATGAAAAATATGTTCAATTTGATTTTGAATATCAACTCGATAATGATTACTTTACGGCAATAAAAACCGGCGTTAAGTACCGTGAGCACAGTAAAGCCGCAAACTTAATTAAAGCAAATTACCCTAAAACGAGCTCTGATGGCAGTACAAATAATTTAGGGCAATTTGCAACGACAACAGTAAATGACTTCATGGGCGGGGAGAATGCTATTTTGTGGCAATTTGATAATGCCGCTTATAGCAATTGGATTGCCACTACTGAACCATCTACTGCACCGTATGAGCATCTTGATTACACCTATGACTTGCAAGAAAGTATTACAGCCGGTTACGTTAAAGCATTATTTGCATTCAGTGATTTTCGCGGTAGCGTAGGTGTACGTGCGGTTAAAACAGACGTTGATTCCCAATCACTACAATATACTGGCCGTAGTTTTGATCCACAAAATATCGAAGAAGTTGGCTTTTCTAATAGTTATAACGACTTCCTCCCTAGCTTAAATATCGCTTATGACTACAGTGATGAAATTATCCTGCGTTTTGCTGCTGCAAAAGTAATGTCACGCCCTGATTATGACTTTTTATCAGCGCGCAAAAGTGGCTACTGCACAGCGGCCACTGGTTGTAAGGGCAATGAAGGAAACCCTGATCTAGAACCCTATCGTGCTTCGCAATATGACTTATCAGCTGAATGGTATTTCAACGAATCATCTATTTTATCGTTAGCTTATTTTTATAAAGATATCGATTCGTACATTACAAATAGCACCGTTGATAAAGAGTGGCTGTGGACAGATCCAGATACCGGCGTTGAAGAGCTACGCACCTTTTTAATTACGCAGCCTTTAAATGGCTTAGGTGGCGAAAACTCCGGGTTTGAAGTGAATTATACGCAAAAGTTAGGGTATGGCTTTGGTATTCAAACTAACTACACTTACTCTGATGCAGAGCTTGAGCAAACAGCAGAGCAAGTTGCCGCTGGCGAAGAGGCTGTGCTGCCTAATAATTCAGAAGATACCTTTAATGCCACAGTGTATTACGAGAATATGGGCTTTAGCGCTAGGGTTTCATATACGTATCGCTCTGAATACTTCTACACAACTTATTTAGGGTTAAACCAGTATATTGATGACTTTGGTCAATATGATTTGAACCTTAGCTACAATGTCACTGATAACCTGAATGTGATATTTCAAGCTATTAACTTAACCGATGAAGATCAGCGCTCTATGTCAAGTAACAGCACTGGTATGTCAGATAGCAATCGCCCACTTGCTATTCATAACTATGGACGTAGATTCTTACTGGGCGCTCAATATAAATTTTAATTCCCCCCAGATACGATATAAATAGCCGATAGTCTTCACTATCGGCTGTATTTTTCTTTTGTCAGGAAATAAATAATGCATCGAGTCATTCTCTCTTTACTCCTATCTATTGTTTTAGTCGCTTGTCAGTCCGCTCCGTCAACCCCAATCAGCAAACAGCAAGCCAACCCATTGCTTGCAACTATTCATACCGAAGAGGTTGTTCGTGAATTTCGCGCCGCATGGGTTGCGACTGTTGCGAATATAAATTGGCCCCAGCAACCGGGTCTTTCTGTTGAAGAGCAAAAACGTCAAGCAATAAAAATATTAGATACGCTACAAGCAAATAATTTTAATACCGTTATCTTTCAAGTGCGGCCACAAGCTGATGCACTTTATCAAAGCTCTACTGAACCATGGTCTTATTATTTAACGGGTCAGCAAGGGCAAGCGCCCGACCCTTTTTACGACCCTCTGCAGTTTTGGATTGAACAAGCGCACAAACGGGGTTTAAAGCTACATGCGTGGTTTAATCCTTATCGTGTGCATCATCCATCAGGTGGAAGTGTTAGCGAACAGTCAATGAGTGTGCAAATGGCTGAAGATGTCGTGCAGCTTAAAAATGGCATGCACTGGTTCATTCCAACTAATCAGTCTGTTATTGATTATAGTATTGCGACGTTACTAGAGTTAGTAGAAAACTATGATATTGATGGCCTTCATTATGACGATTATTTTTATCCGTATCCGTCATACAACGAAGGTGAAGACTTTCCTGATCAAAGCCAATACTTAGATTACCAAAAGCAAGGTGGCAAATTAAGTAAAGGTGATTGGCGCCGAGCAGCGGTCAATCAATTTACTAAAACACTCTACCAGCAGGTAAAACAACTCAAGCCACATGTACAAGTGGGTATTAGCCCTTTTGGTATTTATCGTCCTAAGCAACCGGCTACTATCCGAGGTTTAGATCAATATGAAAAGCTCTATGCCGATGCCAAGCTGTGGCTAAATGAAGGCTGGCTTGACTATTTTACGCCGCAATTATATTGGCCTATCAATCAATACTCGCAAAGCTACCCATTACTCGTTGCGTGGTGGCAATCGCAAAATACTCAACATCGTCATTTATGGCCTGGTATCAATACATTGATTGCAAATACCGATGCCGGAATAGACGAGGTTGTTAACCAAATTATGATCAATCGGGCTATGTTAAATAATTCGCCTGGTGTTGTATTTTGGAATGTAAAATCACTCGATTACGCTGACTTTTCGCAGGTGATTGAAAAGGGGGTTTTTCAACATCAAGCATTACTGCCACTATCAAACTGGTTACCGGCTCAACAGGTTAGTAAACCGACAGTGAGTTATAATCAGTATGCACAGCAAACAAAATTGAGTTGGCACCACACAGAACCAGAGCATGTGTTCAAAACCCTTGTTTACCTGAAATATGGCGATGATTGGCAATATAAAATTTATCCATCAATGATGCGCTCAATTACTGTTGAAAATAACAACAATGGACAGCCACTGACAAATGTCCGAGTTGTAGCAGTAAGCCGCGATGAAGTGCTTAGTGAGCCGATGGAAGTGCAACTTAAGTAATGTTTTGATCAGCAAGTACAGTAATATACAACAATGCTCTCTAGTCGGGTTATTGTGAGCACTCAGTTAACTTTACGCTTGCTATCAGAATCGGATTGGAAAGTATTATAGTGAGAAAAAGCGCGCCGGGCAGGGCGCGCTTGAAGGGGTTAATCCTGAGTTGCTAGAGGCAATCTGGAATTAACTAAAAACTCGGTGAGTAACGAACAGCAACGCCAACGGTGCGGCCAATTACACTATAATCACTAACAGTATTGAAATGGTTTGCGCCAATTTCAGGTGTCGGTGGTGCTTTATCAAATAAGTTATCAATACCAAAGTTAACAGCGAGACTGTCGGTTGCTTGCCACGATGCAGCAAAGTCCATGTAATCTTGCGCATCGATTGTTTCTGATCTATCTACAGCGTAGTCTACTTCACCAATTCTGCGCCAGCCTAATTGGAAGTTCATAGTATCTAGTTGCCAATCAAAGGTAGCACGGTGCTTATAATCAGCTTGTAAAATACTGGCAAAATCCCCAGAACACGCGCTGCCATAAGTGCCTTTACAATCTACTTCGGCAACGGTGCTGTTATTTTGGCGAGTTTGCTTGGTTACAAAATTACCTTGGTACGAAAATCTAAAACGGCCGCCCAAATCCATTGGTGCATCAAACACATAGTTAGCAGCGACATCAATACCTTCTTGCTCAATTGCAGCAAGGTTAAAGTCGTTTACGATGGCAGTGCTGATAAAGCCGGTGTTTGGATCGCGAAGTACGGCGCCACATAATGGGTTATTTGGGTTTGGATCGTCGATATAACAGCTCTGTAATGCCGCTGCTGGTTGAATTTGGCTTACCGCATCGGTTACGCGAATGCTGTAGTAATCAAGTGATAGATCAAAGCCCTCAATGTAACTTGGGGTATAAACTACGCCTAAGGTATCTGACTCTGCTTGCTCTGGTTTGATGTTTGGGTTACCGCCGTAAGTATATTCGGCCGTTGTTGAATCAAACTCAGTGCCGACAGGCGGTGCGCCAAAAGCGGCACATTGCGCAGCATCACCTGTGCCTAGTAAGCATGGATCGCCATTAAAGCGACCGGCAAAACGTGGCACAAATTGGTCACTATTTTGATCAAATAATGCTAATGATAACGCCGTGATTGGACTTGCGAATTCACCTAAGTTGGGAGCTCTAAATGCTGTAAGCTTATTAGCACGAATACGTATATCGTCATTTATTGCCCAGTTAATGCCAAGTTTATAAGTGTCTTCTGCTTCGGTATTTGAGTAATCAGAAACCCGATAAGCACCTTCAAAGCTTAACTCTTTGGCGAATGGCATATCAACGAGTAGTGGCACTAACAATTCCGCATAGAACTCGCTGCTATCAAAGCTGGCGTCCATATCAAACGCGCTGACAGACGCAAAGCTAGTGCCATTTCTAAACGCATCCCCTGGAGTTTGCTTGCCGGTTTCTTTACGGTACTCATAGCCAATTGCAAAATCTACATAACCCGCTGGTAATTCAAATAATGCGCTTGAGTCCCCTGATAAAGTGGCTGCAAACACGCTCTGGGTACGCTCGCGGGTGGTGTAAAGGAGTGGATCGCTAAATTCACTTAGATCTAAATTAGGATCAAAAATATCCATGCTATTGGCAATATTACCAAAGCGGCTATTACCACTGTTATCAATTTTATAGCCGTTATTGTAAAGCGTAGCGACTTCATCTGTTTGGCCGTATTGGCCATAAATGTCATAGCGTAAGTAATCGGTAATATCGCCTTTTAAGCCCAGTTGAAATTGCAGTGAATCACGCACAGCTTCGGTATTTTGAACACCTAACCCTAAGTTACGTTCAACATTGACTAGGGCATTACCATCAGCATCAAAGCTTAGTTGTTGACGCAGTTCATCAGGAATATATTGATTATCTTGGGTTAACGTTACTTGTTCGTTAACAAGAATAGGCGTTTGGCCGCTAGCGCCGGCGCCATTAACGGTCACTTTTGAATACATAGCACGGCCGTAAATGATGGCGCTATCGCTGGCATCTACATCAAATAATAATCCTGCAGAAAACCTATCCATTGGCTGCGTTAAATAACGGTCACCAGTAAAATCACTGGTTTGACGGTCAGTGACGACTTGTCCTGCATCGTTAATCGCTAAACTATTGCCGCTAGCAACATCGGTGTAGTAACCACCGCTGTTGATCATTGTCGCGCCGTTTTCTAAGGCATAATCACGTTCGCCTGCGAGTAACTCTTTACGTTCTGAATAACCAAGGTAGCCTGTAATATGACCACGGCCATCGGCAATGTCACCACCAAAAATGGCTTCAAAGTTAAGTTTTTCATTCCCGCCGTCGGCGGTTTCATAACTACTTGAAAATTCAGCGCCGCTAAAATTATCATCCAGCACAAAATTGACAACGCCGGCAACAGCATCGGCGCCGTATACTGCAGCGGCGCCGCCTGTTAATACATCAACACGCTTTATTAGCCCTGCAGGAATAGTATTTACATCAACCGAGTTACGAAAACTAAATGGCACTGCACGGGTACCGTCAATAAGCACCAACGTACGGTTTTGGCCAAGCCCACGTAAATCAATGGTTGATGAACCAAATGAGTCACCCACCGTTGCGCCTGTGCTATTGGCGCCAGCTGCCGCTTGTGGCAGCTTAGCGGTAATGTCTTCAACATTTACTGCACGATCTAAGTGTATTTGTGTTTCGTCAACACTTACAACAGGGCTGCTAGATACTAATTCAGTGCGTTGGATACGTGAACCCGTCACAGTGATCACTTCAGGTTTCGCTTGTTCTACGGTTTGTTCCGCGGCTAACAATGCAGGACTGGTCGTGGTAAGCATAGCCAGTGCGATAGGAGACAGTAAATGCAGTGGCCGTATTGAGTTATGTTTGCAGTATTTCATTGTCGATTCCCGTGGTTATGTATTTTTTGCTATTATGGGGGGTGTTGTCAGTACACTTAACGTGTTGACTAGTTTTAAAGCATTTTCAACGTTTTTGCAATAATTATTCTTTCAATGTTTGATTTTAAAGTATAAAGTATTCCTTAGCTCGAGATAAATCTATATTTATTAGTGTTTTGATTTTAAAAGGTAAAAAAATGCATCAGCATATATTAAAGCTGTATAACAGTGCTATGAAACAACAAAGATTAATAATTGGTCTGATGAGTGGTACATCACTTGATGGCCTTGATGTAGCATTGTGCAAGGTTTCAGGCCAAGGTATGGATACTCAAATAGAAGTTTTAGCCTTTGAAACAGTTGATTATGATGATGACTACAAGCAAAAAATAAAAAAGGTGTTTGCTGAGCGTTCCTGTGACCTTGAGCTGGTCACATTACTACATCCTTGGGTAGGCACATTGCACGGTAATATGGTGAATCAGTGTTTAGCTAAATGGAATGTAGCAGCAGATGATATTGATGCAATCGCCAGTCATGGGCAAACAATTTATCATTGTCCTAAAAGCCAACATGCACACGTTGATTTTAAGCACGGTACTTTGCAAATAGGTGATAGTGACCATTTGGCGGTAACAACGGGTATTACTACTATTGGCGATTTTCGGCAAAAACACATTGCGGCTGGTGGCGAGGGGGCGCCTTTAGCGGTTTATGGCGATTACTTATTTTTTACCAGTGGTGATGAAAACCGTATTTTGTTGAATATGGGGGGGATTGCAAACTTAACCTACCTGCCAAAATCTGCTGATGCCAGTGCGGTGTTTAGTTCTGATATTGGCCCCGGTAATACTATTATGGACGCGTATATTCAGCGTCACTTTGCACCTTTGCATTATGATAAAGACAGTCAAGTCGCATCTCAAGGCACGGTTAATCAAGCCTTGCTAACTGAGCTTTGCGATAATGAATTTTTTAGTTTGGCGTTTCCAAAAACTACCGGTCCTGAAGTATTTAACTTACAATACCTAGCACGAGCGCAAACTGCAACCCATACTACAGAGCTAAGCCATCAAGATGTTATGGCGACACTCAATCGGTTTTCAGCTCAAGTGATTGCTAAGGCGATCAATGATTGTAGCGCGAAGCTTGGTGGTGTTGCGGTTTATGCAAGTGGCGGTGGAATTCATAACCCACTACTTATGCAGCATATTTTATCGCTATGTCCGCACTTGCATGAGATTAAGAATACCCAAGTTTTAGGTATTGATCCCGATGCTAAGGAAGCTGTGTTATTTGCCATTTTAGCGAATGAATGTTTAGCGGGAGGGCAGCAACGGTTTGGTAATCAGGCTCAAGGAATACCAACGATCACCATGGGGAAAATAAGTTTTGCCGATTAAAAAAGTGATAAAAATGAACTGCTAAAGCTCGTTATTAATTGGCGTAGTGATTGGCTTTTAGCGGCTAAATGGGGCTTATATTGCTCAATATAGCCTGCGCCAAACGCCTGTATAATGACATCAAACTCGGCACTGTCCTTGAGTGTTGCATGCAAGCCGTGCAGCATCATTTGTAGCACATACTCGTCACCTTCATCACACTGACTTATGTGTGAGAGTGTGAGGTGCACTGTGCCGATTTCAATATCTGTTTGGCTTAATTTATATTGCATAAAGTAGCGGGCATCACGCTCTTCAATATGTGAGGCGCTGAGCGAGACAACATCACCTTCATGGGCATCGTCAGGTAATACACATAACAGTGTAATTTCATGTTGCGCATTGGCATTGAGCTGCAATGTATCGTACTCCATAGTATGTGCCATGGCAGCCGAAAGGGGATCTTCAAAAGATTGCAGTGCAAAGCTTAAACGCACTAAAGGGGTTGTCATTAAAGTCAGCTATCTATTGTAAATAAATTAAATTGGATAGAAATTATCCATTATTTTAATTTCAGATTTATGACTATATTGAATAAATTCTCATAGATTTTCATTTTTGTTGATAAAACAATGCTGTATTGTTGGCTTATGGGTAAGATCAAACTTCTGTATTTTAGACTAAAAATTTAACAATCATTTTAGCTAATTTTTATTGTTAAACTGACGTGCTGAATTGTGTATAAAAGCGCTCGTAATATACGCTAATTTGAGTATAGTCAGTGTAAAGTTAACTGTTGAGATCATTATGTTTAAACAAATAGCGCTACTGTTATCACTGTGTATTGTTTCATTTTTGTCTGTTGCTGCTGATAACAGACCGTTTACAGGGCAGATCAGCGCCGCTGATTTACTTAGCAAGTATCCCAAATTTGCCAGTGAATATGAAATATTCACCCCTACAACAGCAGACACCCAAGCAATTCAATCCCTTGCTGGAAAAGATATTTTAGTGTTATTTGGGACATGGTGCCATGATAGTCAACGTGAAGTGCCTCGCTTACTTAAACTACTTGATAGCACTAATGTGGCATTTGCAAGTTTGCAATTGGTTGCTGTGGGTTATGACAAGCAAGACCCTGGAGGCATCGCCAAACACTATCAGCTAAAGTATACACCGACAGTTGTAGTCTCAAACGGGGGTATTGAACTGGGCCGCTTAGTGGAAAAGCCAAATGAGTCTATTGCGAGAGATTTAAGCCAATTTGATTAATCAGCTCTCTAGTCGTAATTGTTTTATGTTGCAAAGTTTTCCTTCTGGCTAATTACCTACTTGCTGATTAGAATAGAGCTATTCGCTAAATAACAATAATGAGTCACCGATGTCGCAACACGTAATCGCCTTAATTGATGAGGCAAACAGCCACGATCCAAACCTAGAACAGCATAATGGTAAAATGTGGCCTAAAGAACGTTTATATTCAGAACGTATGACCGAGATGCTGAATCGCTTTAAACCCGATGCTGATGAGTTAATGCATATCGCTGTTCGAGCCCAACATATTAAACGTTGGTGTTCACCGCGCAGTAATTTCCCGATGGATAAACAAGGGTATCATCAGTGGCGCAGTGCCCTGTATGTATTTCATGCTGATACTGTGATTGAATTAATGCAACAGGCTGGCTGCTCTGAGAGCGAACAGCAACGAGTGTATAACGCGGTGGCGAAAAAGCAAATCAAGCGAAACCCTGATAGTCAATTAGTTGAAGACATCGCAAGTTTAGTGTTTATTGAGCATTATATGTTGGCATTCGCACAAACCAAACCGGATTACGATGAACAAAAGTGGATTGGGATTTTGCAACGTACTTGGCAAAAAATGTCTACAGAAGCACATAGTTTCGTGCTAGCCGGTAATATTACGTTACCTTCGCCGCTAGTACCGTTAATTGAAAAAGCGCTTACCCCGAGTTAAAATCGCACAGAAATGAACAATAGCAAGGAACTGGCTATGCACTGCCCAAGGACACACATAGAGCTCACTAAACTAATCGTCGGGGGAATTGAGGTTTACTCATCCTCCAACGGCGGGGTATTTTTTGATAATCGTCAGATCACTAATTTTAGTGATCCAACGTTAAAAAGAGCGCTGGTGCTTGCTGAGCATTTAGCTGCTTTGCCAGATAGTGACGCTGATCTGTCATCACGCATTAATTGCCCTAAGTGCCCTAGTATTGTAATGATGCGACGCTTTTTCACTCCGCTCCATGTGGTCGAAATAGATGAGTGCCCTAATTGTGCGGGGATTTGGCTAGATCCAAAAGAGCTTAATAAAATCCACGAAAACCACTTATCAGCGAGAGAAAAGCAGTTACTGCTAAACCAACAAATGAATGATCATGGTTTTGTTCAGTTTGATATACCAACTAATAGATTTAGCCGTCAGGGCCTTAAAAAAAATCATAATAACAATACTGAGAGTTTAGTTGAATTAGCGTTGGCGTCGCTGTTTGATAAATAAAGCAACTCAGTCTTGGCTAAGTTGCTTTTGTACAGTGTGTACTTTTGCTAAGGTTTGTTGATCAACAATAATAGGTAGCGTCAGCTCCATGTTTTCTAAGCTATCGGCTATTTGTTTCTTCAACTGCGTCGCACTCTCAGCTTGTATGACTTTAATTGCTTCCGTTGTTTGCAACTTTACTTGTGTTGTTAATTGCACTTCATTTGGGCTCAATAGCAATATTGACAGTAGTAATGTATTCATTTTTTATCTCCTTATTTAAATTACCGCTAAGATAAGGAAACTTGATGACAAAACAGTGTTTCTAATATTTCTACTAGATTAAACTTTAATGCTATTTTGATGAAGACAAGAACACTCAACTTTGTACTAAACAAATCAAGGTTCCTTCGATTGCCCGCACATAGGCATAATGTTGAGTTTCCCTAAAGCTTGGCGGGCAAAGTGGCTCGGCACCCGCTAATACGGCTTTATCGTAACTCTCACAAAGATTAGTACAGCTAAAACGCAACTCAAAGCCAAGCGCTGGCTGTTTTGGATGTGCGCGAATGTAGCCTTGTTTAAAATGCGCTTGCGCGTAGGGGTGATTAGCAAAGGCTATTTTGACGCTTCCGGTATCAAGTTCACCATACTCACCGTTATCACTGACTGATGATGTGCTCAACCCAAATGCTTGATAATAAAAGTCTAAGGTTTCTTCAACGTTATCAACATAAATAACCTGACCTACAAATTCCATATACCGCTCACTGTGCTACTTTATTTTATAAATAAAGCACACTTTGAACACCTTCGCGAGCTAAGCCATCAGTATATTATTTATGTGAGACACAAAAAAACCTTGCAGAGGCACACTCTACAAGGTTTTTTTATAGCTTATAGCTTATAGCTTATAGCTTATAGCTTATAGCTTATAGCTTACAGCTTACAGCTTACAGCTTACAGCTCTAAGACTTATTACGGTTTTCTTTGCTAAACGCGCGGATCTTACGTTTTTGCGAAAGCGTTACTTTGTTAGTACGCCCTGCAAATGGGTTATCACCTTCTCTAAATTCAATTTTGATTGGTGTGCCCATGATTTTTAATGCTTTACGGTAGTAGTTCATCAAGTAGCGTTTATAGCTGTCTGGTAAGTCGTGAACTTGGTTACCGTGAATTACGATACGTGGTGGGTTATAACCACCCGCGTGCGCGTATTTAAGCTTAACACGACGGCCACGTACAAGCGGTGGCTGGTGATCGGCTTGTGCCATGTCCATAATACGGCGTAGCATAGCTGTGCTAATACGCTTAGTTGCAGACTCGTATGCTTCGTCAATTGATTCAAATAAATGACCAACACCTGTACCATGCAGTGCAGAGATAAAGTGCAGACGTGCAAAGTCGATAAAGCCTAAGCGGCGATCAAGCTCTGATTTAATACGATCTTTCACGTAGTCATCAAGGCCATCCCATTTGTTTACGGCAATCACTAATGAACGACCTGAGTTAAGTGCAAAACCCAGTAAGCTTAAATCTTGATCTGAAATTCCATCACGAGCGTCAACAACGAGTAGCACTACGTTACAATCTTCGATTGCTTGTAGAGTTTTGATCACTGAGAATTTTTCAACCACGTCACTGACTTTCTTACGTTTACGAACACCGGCTGTGTCAATCAATACGTATTCTTTCTCGTTACGGGTCATTGGGATGTAAATCGAATCGCGAGTAGTTCCTGGCATATCGTAAACAATAACACGTTCTTCACCGAGGATACGGTTAGTTAGTGTTGACTTACCGACATTAGGGCGACCAATAATGGCTAATTTAACTGGTTTGTCAGCAAAGGCTTGTTGCTCAACTTCTTCGCCATCTTCAGCGTATAGGTCAACCAGTTCGTCATCATCATCTTCACCATCGTCGTTAAGCGCGCTTAGCTCAGCGATGACAGGTTGCAGAGTATGCTCTAGCAGTAACGTTATACCACGACCATGTGCGGCTGCAATATGGTGTACTTCGCCTAATGATAGTTGATAAAACTCAGCGCAATTTGAATCGGCATCAATACCGTCAGTTTTGTTGGCTACAACAAAGCTTTTCTTCTCTTGCTTACGTAAGTGATTAGCAATTGCTTGATCAGCGACAGTCATGCCGACACGGGCATCGACTAAAAATAAAACAATATCAGCTTCTTCAATCGCCAGTAGCGATTGATCAGCCATTTCCATTTCGATGCCTTCTTCAGAACCATCAATACCGCCCGTGTCTACTACGATAAACTCATAGCCATCGTAATTAGCTTGGCCGTATTTTCGATCACGGGTTAAGCCAGGGAAGTCGGCAACGAGCGCATCACGCGTACGTGTCAAACGGTTAAATAATGTGGATTTGCCCACATTGGGTCGCCCAACTAGAGCGATCACGGGAAGCATAAACTACCTCTTAAAAAAACAACAAAAGGCTTCGCGTTGCGAAGCCTTACAAAAATAAATTAACTATTAATAACTTATAGCTATTTTAGCAAATTAGTCTGGTATTTTTACCGCACTAACTTCACCATCTCGGGTGTATAAAATCAGTTTGTCGTCTGCAACAACCGGCTCAATAAAAAAGCCTGAACTGTCAAAGTCTTCGCGCGACACAAGTTCGCCTGATTCTTTATTTAGCCAGTGTAGGTTGCCTTCTTGGTCGCCCATAGCTAAATAATTTCCTGCTACCGCAGGCCCTGTTAAGTACCAACCACGAAGGGCCGGTTGGCTCCAGCGTTCAATGCCAGAGGTTTTATCTAATCCATAAACAACACCTTCACTATCTACTACATAGATAGTTTGTGCGTCCATGGCAATTTCACGATAACTGCTGTATTCACGTTTCCATACAACGTTACCAGAACGAATATCAACTGCCGCTAAGTTACCATTGTAGGCGATAGCGTAGGCATAAGGACCACTGATCAAAGGCTGGGTATCAACATCCACCAAACGCTCAAATTCAGATGAACCCTTAGGTGTAGCGATTTCAGCACTCCAAGCAGAATAACCGCTGTCAGAGATCAGTACGCTTAATTTTCCGGTTTCAAGACCAATTAATACCCCGCCGTTCGCGACGATAGGCGAGCTTTGACCACGTAGTGTTAATGCTGGCACTTCCTGCTCATGGCTCCAGCGCTCTTCACCAGTATCTGGGTGCAGGGCAAGTAATTTACCTGAGCCTAAATTAACATATATAAGGCCATCGCCTGCTGCAGGTTTTGCTAACACTTCGCCAGGTACTTTTTTCCGCCAAACAATGTCACCAGTTTCACGGTCAAGGGCGAGTAAGTAACCATGCTCTGAGCCAATAAATATTTTACCATAAGCTTGTAAAATGCCGCCTGATAATTTGGCGCTAATATCGCTTTCCCAAGGCCAGAAGCTTGAATTTTCGCGAATATCGGTTTCCCAAATAGTGTCGCCATTTGCAAGTGATAGTGCTTCAACTTCACCATCACGGCTTGCGACAAAAACACGATCTTTATAGACCGCAGGGGTTAAGCGAGAAAAATAATGTTCAACACCATCACCAATACTTTCTTGCCAAACAATATCGGTTTCAAACTGATTAACGATTTCAGGCAAGACGAGTTCTTCTTCATCGCTAGATGAGCAACCGACTAAGGTTGCCATACATAACGCTATACTTGCCGCTGTTAATTTTTTCATGGTAACCCCTTACGCCGCTGGGCTAGTTACTGCCAAGTCATCAAGTTTGATTTGCAATAATGGGTTATTTTCAAGGCCACCCGCATCTGCGGCTGCTTGATACGCTGTACGTGCTTGGCTTACATCACCTTGAACGGTATAGATATCACCTTTAAGTTCAGCAACAGTTGCTGCGAATGATTCAGCAAACTCACCATTTAGCGTAGTTAGTGCTTGATCGTATTGCTTCTGTGCTATTTGTACTCGCGCTAAACGAGTTGTTGCAGTCGCTTTTAAATCTGCATTGCTAACATTTGCCATAACCCAAGTTAGCTTCTCATTAGCAACTTCAAGCTGGTTCTTTTCTACGGCTTCTTTTGCTGCAACAAAGGCTGCAAGTACGCTGTAATTTGTGTCTTTGTGCTCAGTGATAAAGGTATCAGCGGCACCTAATACTGCACCACCTTCAACAAGCTGGGTATACGCATCAGATGCGTTTTCTGCTGTAGTAATTTGGTGTTGGTTATACGCTTTCCAGCCATACAGGCCCCCTAAACCAATGACTACACCGAGTGCCAGCGATACACCATTTTCACGAAAAAAACGTTTGATCGCTTCTGCTTGTTGTTCTTCTGTTGAATAAATATCCATTCTTACCTCGTCTTTTTTAGCTGTTCACAAGCTCAGCTAAAAGCGTTTTAATTTGTTCTAATTCTAAGGTGACTTGTTCTTTACGCTCGCGCAAATACTTAACTGTCACGACGCCTTGTTCTAATTCATCTTCGCCGATAATGAGTGCAACGAGTGCATCACTTTTATCTGCACGCTTGAGTTGTTTCTTAAAGTTACCGCCACCGGCATGAACCATTATGCGTAAGCCTGGTACTTCTGCGCGTAATTTTGCTGCAATAATTGGGGCTTGAATGCTGGCTTTATCACCCATCGTTGCTAAATATACATCAGCGTTGCGACGAATGTCACCTACACACTCTAATGCTTGTAACATTAACACTAAACGTTCCAGACCCATAGCAAAGCCAACCGCAGGCGTTGCTTTACCACCTAGTTGCTCAACTAAGCCATCATAACGACCACCGGCACAGACAGTACCTTGTGCGCCAAGACTATCTGTTACCCACTCAAAAACAGTACGGTTATAGTAATCGAGGCCACGGACTAACTTTTCATTGACCGTGTATATGACGCCAGCGGCGTCTAAACGTTCACATAAATTTTCGAAATGTTCTTTTGATTCAGCATCTAAGTGCTCAGATAGCTTAGGTGCATCACCTAAAATAGCTTGTACATCCGGATTTTTGCTATCTAATACACGCAGTGGGTTAGTATACATACGACGTTTTGAGTCTTCATCAAGGACATCAACGTGTTGTTCTAAATAAGCAACTAAAGCGTCGCGGTACTGAGCACGAGCCTCATTTGAACCTAACGAATTAAGTTCTAAACGAACATGCTCACTAATACCAAATTGTTGCCATAGCTGGGCTGTTAATAAAATAACCTCAGCATCAATGTCTGCACTGGCAATACCGAATGTCTCAAGGCCAAATTGGTGGAACTGGCGATAACGGCCTTTTTGTGGACGTTCATGGCGAAACATTGGGCCCATATACCAAAGGCGTTGCTCTTGGTTGTAAAGTAAACCATTTTCGTTACCTGCACGTACACATACCGCTGTGCCCTCAGGACGAAGGGTTAAGCTATCACCATTATTATCGGCAAAAGTGTACATTTCTTTTTCAACAATATCAGTTACTTCGCCAATTGATCGTTTAAAAAGATCAGTTGATTCTACAATTGGAAAACGAATTTCTTGATAACCGAAAGATGCTACAGTCTCGCGTAAGATGCTTTCTACTTTCTGCCAAACTTGAGTATCGCCCGGCAGACAATCGTTCATACCACGTATTGCCTGAATTTGTTTTGCCACTGCTAAATCCTAAAAACTGTTTTTGTGTAATAAAAAACGACTACACAACAAGAATGCTAAAAATTGACCCGCCATTATAGCTGGCATGCGCGCGGCAAACCACCCGGTTTGCCGACTATATTAACTTTATTCAACGATTTTAATATCGATTGGGGTTTGCTGCTCTTTTTTGGCGATAAAATCACGTACGTAGCCTTCGAGCTGTTCAACAATATTATTATTATCGATACGTGCCTTTTGCCGTTCGCCATTGATATAAAGCCCAGAGCGACGATTTGCGCCGGCCAAACCAATATCGCTTACTAAGGCTTCACCTGGACCATTAACTACACAACCAATAACTGAGACTGATACTGGCTCGATGATATCTTCTAAACGTTCTTCAAGGGCATTCATGGTACTAACCACATCAAACTCTTGACGTGAACAGCTGGGGCAGGCAATAAAGTTAATGCCGCGAGAGCGTATACGCAGGGATTTTAATATATCGAAACCGACTTTGATCTCTTGTACAGGATCTGCCGCCAGTGATACACGTAACGTGTCGCCGATGCCTTCAGCGAGTAACATGCCAAGGCCAACCGCTGATTTTACTGAACCTGAGCGCATGCCGCCAGCTTCAGTAATGCCTAAGTGCAAAGGTTGATCAATTTCTTTCGCCAGTAGGCGGTATGCGCCAACGGCTAAGAATACGTCTGAGGCTTTTACCGATATTTTAAATTGGTCGAAATTGAGACGCTGTAAAATTTCAACATGACGCATGGCAGATTCAAGGAGTGCTTCTGGCGTTGGTTCGCCGTATTTCTCCTGTAGATCTCGTTCAAGAGAGCCGCCATTTACACCAATACGAATAGGAATATTGTGTTCACGGGCCGAGTCTACGACGGCTCGAATACGATCTTCACTGCCTATATTACCAGGGTTAATACGTAAGCAATCGGCCCCATATTGCGCCACTTTAAGTGCAATCCGGTAATCAAAGTGGATATCGGTGACCAATGGAATAGTGACTTGCTCTTTAATGCTTTTAAATGCTTCCGCAGCATCCATGGTCGGTACTGAGACGCGAACTATATCGGCGCCAGCATCTTGGATTGCTTGAATTTGTGCAACGGTCGCATCAACGTCCATCGTATCAGTATTGGTCATTGACTGTACCGCTATGGGGGCGCCATCACCAATAGGGACATTGCCCACATTGATCCGAGTTGATTTTCTGCGTTTAATTGGAGATTCTGAAAACATAGCGACTACTCTGCTAACGGTAAATTAAATTTTGCTAAACGGTTTTTTGGGAAATTTGAAATATCAATTTTCTCCCCATCAAGCGTGATATCAACAACTTGATGCTTTCCTAACACAACAGAAAAAGGAAGGTGCCCTGAAACAGTCATCTCATAGCCTGCTTTTTTGACGCCAAACGCGACTTTATCGCCTTTACCATCGTGGATCTCAACCCAGCTTTCTTCATTAAAATGCATAACAATAGTACCGAGTCCATCGCTGTGTGGTTGCTGGATTGTTGCCTCACTCGCGATTACTTCTGACTCTGTAGTATCAGCGTGAATTGCTTGTTGCTCATCGAGCTGTTCGTCTGTTGCTGTCGAAAAATCATCTTCAGCCTCATCAGGACCTGCTTGCTCCAGTTGCGCTAAGGGCGCAGTGACCGGCTTTTGCTGAGGTAAATCAGCACTGCTTTCAGGTACGTTGTTTAAAGCGGGCGTGATAACTTGTTTGTCTATAGGAGCTGAGTTTTGCCACCACCATAATGCTGACGAACCAATAACAATCGCTAAAATAGCGTAACTCACTAGCATCAGGCGATTATCATGAGCTTCTTTTTCCGTTCGCTTAGAGAAGCTTTGCATTTTGGTTTTTTTTAAGGTTTCCTGTGGCTCAGGAAATAAGGCGAGAATGGTCGCCGTATCCAAATTAAACTCACGACAATAACTTTTAGCATACCCTTTAACAAAAGTTGCAGGGCCAATTAAATGGTGTTCGTCGTTTTCTAGACGTTGTAATTGCAACACCGATAATTTTAAATTCTTCGCCAGTTCTTCAAGACTGACATTCGCTTGCTCTCGGCTACTTTTTAAAGTTTGGCCGAGGCTTAACGTTGTTGATTCTGTATTTTCATCATTCATAAAGCGTATGATTCAGGGTCCACTAGTAACAGTCTATGCCCAGGTTTAAGTGCAACATCTGGGCTTAATTTATTCCATCGCATTAACTGATCAATTAACAAGCGACGCTTGGTGGCAATACTATATAAAGTGTCGCCAGGGGTAATCTCGTAATATATATTAGGGTCATTGAGGTAAATCTTTGTCCCATTGACCAACCGATCAGATTCTTTCAGCGCGTTCCATTGCAGTAACTTTTGTAGTTTAACATTGTATCGCACTGAAATGCTAAATAGGTTTTCGCCATCTTGTAAAACATGGTAAGGGGTTGTTAATTGCGGGATCTGCGGGTTCAATAGCGGTGCCTGGCTATTGTACTGCGGATCTTGAAAACGAACTGCAGGTTGGCTGCTATAACTTGGTTCAGCAAAGACAGCTTCGTTCTTTTGTGCTTGATAAAAAACAACTTTTTCATTATCGGCTAATTCATTTTTTAATTGTGCAGGTTTAGTCGCTGAGCTTTGCGCTTGTTTAGTGCTCGTGTGTTTTTGCGCTGGGGCGCTAAATGAGACAATCGTTACCCCATCCTGAGGCTGCGACTTATTTGTTACTTGTTTAGTTGCTGTAGGTGTTGTGTTGTTTGCTGAACTTGCCGGCACCTTAGCTAAATGCACTGTAGGGACGGCCAGCGTTTTTTCAACGTCAAGGTCTGAACGTGCCGTTGCTGTGTGTTGCGTTGATGCTGATTGGATTGTGAGTGCAGACATAACAGCAGCGGGATCATGACTGCTTGCGCTGTCATGCTGTTGTTTTATCGGCGCTTCACTTTGCGTTAACGCTGTTGTGTGTGGTTGTGCGCTATTCAAGGCCGCTAGAATAGCCCCCGTATCGGCAAGCGCTTGTGTATTAACTGCAGGCGTCGTGGGCTGTTCTGTCATTGCGCTTGCATCACTTGCAGTAATAGTTTCCTCAGTGGAAACGTTACTTAGTTCATCGCTGCTTGTCGGTTCTGTAACCGGTGTCGTAGTCATGGTTTGGGTTAGCTGCGCCGGCGCGCTAGTTGCGGGCGCTTTTTTCTTTTTTATAATGCGTATTTTGGGGGCTGAGACCACCTCACCCGCTGGGCTACTTGCTTGTAATGCATCTAATTTGGCTTGGCGATATTGTGAGCGCAGTATTTCAAACTCACTTCGTTTGGTCTGTTGCTCACGAATAAGGCCCGCTTCACTGGACGTCGGGTAGGTTTGTAATAAAGTGGCAGCAGTTGTCTCGGCTTTTTCAATGTGCCCCATACGTTGTTCAACTAAATAGCTCAGCAGTAATGAACGAGAGGAGACTTGGCCACTATTTTCATAACGCTGCAGTACTTCTTTTGCTTTATGTAAGTCACTTTTTGCGTAATACAAAGCGGCTAAGCTGATCAGTGATGAAGCACGCATTGAGCTGTGATTAATTGCTGACTTAAAATATTTTTCTGCATTATCAAAATCATCAAACTCAATGGCGCACAATGCTAAGTTTTCATAACTTTCGGCAACACGAATGTAACTTGGGATCTCAATGGCTTTTAATAGTTGCTCTGTGGCGCGGTCGTACTCACCAATACCGCATAGAAATACCCCGTAGTTATTGCGTGTGTTTGGATCGTTGGGATCAATTCTAATCGCTGTGAGATAGGCTTTGTCTGCTAGTGCGTTCTCACCGACCTGTTGATAATAATAGGCAAAAGAGTAGTGGACTTCAGGAAGATCAGGAGAAAATGCGGCGGCTCGTTCGAGGTTATACTTTGCTTGCGAGCTGTTCCCTGTATTTAAATACTCTAGTGCTAAGGCAATACGGGTGCGTGCTGCACCGGTATTATTGATTTTATTTTCAACAACGGGTTTGTCATTGCCATCATAACTATTTTCAGTTACACATCCTGTTAAAGCTAATGCACTGATAGTTATAGCAAGTAAAGATCGCATTACTTCGTCTCTTTATTATTGTCCATGGCGCTATATTACCGAAAAGCCCTTATGTTGCATCATTTATTTAAAAATAAACATACACTAAGGGCTTATGGCGGGTTAAAGAGTTAGGCTTGATGAATATTTACAGCAATCGCATTCTCATCACGCATTTTCTTTTTCGCTAAACGCTTAGTACGGTCAACAACGTCACCGACTAGCTGGCCACAAGCGGCATCGATATCATCTCCACGCGTACGGCGTACAATACAGGTAATCCCGGCGGCTTGTAATACCTTAGAAAAACGGTCAATACGACTGTTGCTCGAACGTGTGTATTCATTACCCGGGAACGGGTTAAATGGAATAAGGTTCACTTTTGATGGGGTGCCTTTTAACGTTTTAACAAGTTCATGGGCCTGATCTGTACTGTCGTTAATGCCGTTAAGCATCACGTATTCAATGGTCACGTCTTTATTTGCTTTTGAACCATCAATATAACGACGGCACGCTGCCAAAAATTCTTCAATTGGGTATTTCTTATTAATTGGCACTAGTACATCACGCAGTTCATTATTTGGTGCATGTAGAGAGATAGCCAATGCCACATCGATTTTTTCTTTTAATAAATCAAGTGCAGGCACTACACCTGACGTACTTAAGGTAACGCGGCGTTTTGATAAGCCAAAACCCCAATCATCCATCATTAATTCCATTGCTGGCACAACATTTTTAAGGTTCAGCAAAGGCTCGCCCATGCCCATCATTACCACATTGGTTACTGGGCGTTTTTCACTGTTGCCATCAAGGCCAATGTCTTTTGCTACACGCCACACTTGACCAATAATTTCAGATACTTTTAAGTTACGGTTAAAGCCTTGTTGTGCGGTTGAACAAAACGTACATTCAAGGGCGCAGCCAACTTGTGAAGAAACACATAAGGTAGCCCGTTCTTTTTCAGGGATCCAAACAGCTTCTACTTCTTGTCCGCCTTCAAGGATCAATGCGTATTTAATTGTGCCGTCACTGGCTTGTTGGCGTACGGTGATCTCAGGTGCAACAATCTCACACTCAGCTTTGAGTTTTTCTTTCAGCTTTTTGTTAACATTGCTCATTTCGTCAAAGTTATCAACGCCAAAATGATAAATCCATTTCATCACCTGATCGCCACGAAATGGCTTTTCACCGAACGATACAAACAAATCGCGCATTGCATCTCGGTTTAAATCTAATAAATTAATCTTTTTTTGCTCAGTGGTCATGAAACAACCTTAATCAGTGACGGTGGTGATAAAAATTTACGGAGGCGAATTGTACACAATTCAACCAAAATAGTCATTAGCTAAACAGCTGTTTAATTGCTTAGCTAATGACTAAAAAAGGGCCCGAAAGCCCTTTTCTTACTTTGCATCACAGGGTTAGCTGTGAAACTCGAATTAACGAGTACGTGGGCAAAGCTCTTCGTCAGCGAAGAAATACGCGATTTCGCGAGCAGCAGATTCAACAGCGTCAGAACCGTGAACAGCGTTTTCGTCGATGCTATCAGCGTAGTCTGCACGTAAAGTACCTGCTAGTGCTTCAGCTGGGTTAGTAGCACCCATGATTTCACGGTTCTTAAGAACAGCGTTTTCGCCTTCAAGAACGGTAACCATTACTGGGCCAGACGTCATGAAAGAAACTAAAGCACCAAAGAAAGGACGCTCGCTGTGCTCAGCGTAGAAACCTTCAGCTTTATCTTGTGAAAGGTGAACCATTTTAGCTGCAACGATTTTAAGACCCGCAGTTTCGAAACGGTTGTAGATAGCGCCAATGTGGTTTTTAGCAACTGCATCAGGTTTTACGATTGAAAAAGTACGCTCTAAAGCCATCTTTATGCTCCAATAATTTTTAAATAAAAGGTTGAATATTAACGGGCGCGAATTATACGTGTTTTAAACAAAAAAGCCTAATTTTATTAGAAAGCACTTTGATGGCAATTTTATGAATTGCTAAATATAGTATTTATAAGGTAGCTTCTTACTTGGCGAGAATAAATTGTGTGGTTTATTTAATGCAACTTTAATGAAATAAAAATTATAAGGAAATATAAATGAACAAAAGTATAACTATTGGTTTATTAGTCGGTCTATTATCGGCATGCGGTTCTGGCTCTGAGAAAGACTCAGAACTGCCGTGTCCACCGACACCGATTGCTATAGATGTAAATACTGTTGATCTGTCAATTAATGATGGTGCCTATCAAGCAAACAGTTTAATTGTATTTAACGAGCTTACCTTTGATTTTGAAACAAATGGTGTGCCTGTTTACGCTAAAGGCAACGAATACGATCCGCAGCAAAAATATCGAACTGATTGTGTCACAGCGCCTGTGATAATCGGCACAAACAATTCTTTGACGCAATTCAATATATACTCAACCGCCGATTTTAATTCAGCACTCACTGCTGGAACGAGCTTAAATCAGGTATTCACAGTGGCAAGTATTGATACCGGAGACCTCCAAAGCTATTATCAAGATGGTGATGCCCCTACGCTTGCTCAGTTACAAGATTCATTGCCGTTTGATGCACCTCGATACTTTACTTTAAAACTCAATCAGGCACCGGAATTTGAAAGTAGCCACATATTTTATATAGAGATAGGCATTGATGAGCAGCAAATTTTGCTTGAAACGACGGAACTATTAATCGCTGAAAACTAAAGGTGTTGGGATAGGACAAAATAAGCCGTCATTATTTTTTGGTTTAATCATTGATCACCTAAAATGTGTATCAAACTGAACAACTTCGTCTACACTAACGTATGCTAATAAGTTTCCGCGTGGCTTTTTTGGCTCAAGTGATCAATGTTTTTATCAGGAAGTGAGTATGTTTTTTAATAAATCTTTAAGACCTCAAATAACTGAATTAAAAAGTAAGCTTTTTAGGCTTACTCAGGTTAAAAAAAGTTTAGATGAAGAGATGCTCGTGTTAACGATAGATAAGACGGGTCGAATAATTACGCAAAATGATAATTTTAAACATGAGCTAGGGTATGCCCAATCGCAACTTATTGGTAAAAGTTTGCTGAGTTTTGTGCCGGATAATGCGAAACAGACAGCGCACTTTATTGGTTTGAAAAATGCGCTGGAACAACATGAACATTGGGTTGGAGCATTGCAATTTCTACATGCCAATGGTGAACAAGCATGGCTAAGGAGTATTCTTCAACCAATAGTCGATGAACAAGGCAACCTGGTTGAATTTACACTGCACTCTAGCGTATTAACCCGCACTATTGAAACCTCCCGCGAGCATCAAGATTTAATCAAGGCGTTACACCGAGCCATGGCAGTTATTGAGTTTGATACCAATGGCATTGTATTGACTGCAAACGAAAATTTTTTAGCGGGAATGGGTTATTCGCTCAAAGAGATTGTCGGTCAGCATCACCGAATGTTTTGTGAGCCTGAGGAGGCAAACTCGCAGGAGTATGAAACTTTTTGGCAGCAGCTTAAAAAAGGAAAGTATGTTGCTGACAGGTTTAAGCGTTTAAACCGCCATGGGCAGACTATATGGCTTGAAGCATCTTATAACCCGATTTTTAATGAGCAAAACGAACTCTATAAAGTGGTGAAATTTGCGACGGTGATCACTGAGCAGGTTGAACGTGAGCTAGCAATTTCAAAAGCGGCTGATATTGCATACAGTACCTCTACTGAAACGGATCATCTTGCAGACCAAGGGGCAGCGGTGATCCAACAAACAGTGCAAGTGATGAATGAATTAGCGGTGCAGATGTCGCAAGCGGGAGATGAAATAGCAGCACTGGATAAACAGTCGCAATTAATTGCCAGCATAGTACAAAGTATTAGTAGCATTGCCGATCAAACTAATTTGCTGGCCCTCAATGCTGCGATAGAAGCTGCACGTGCAGGTGAACAAGGCCGCGGTTTTGCTGTAGTAGCTGATGAAGTTCGTCAATTAGCATCAAGAACCAGTAAAGCCACCGAAGAAATTGTAGAGGTGGTGCAACAAAACCGTACACTCACCCAATCCACTGTAAAAGCAATTGAACAAGGTAAGAACAAAGCGCAAGAAGGACTCGAGTTGTCGACAGAGTCTGGATCTGTGATGACGAGTATTAAAAAAGGCGCACAGCAAGTGGTTGATGCAGTGAGTCAATTTGCCAATCAATTAAAGTGAGTTTTATGATTTCGATCAAAACATCGTTATTTAACTAACCCTATACTGCCGCGCTTTATTACTTAACCTGATCAGGTTACTTATTTCATGCAACTGGCCTGATCCCAGTTCGATGTATGGAGCGCGCATGTCGTCAATGATCTCCCCTTTTACGCCCGAATTACTTTCACCTGCGGGCAGTTTAAAAAACATGCGTTACGCATTTGCCTATGGTGCAGACGCTGTCTATGCGGGACAGCCTCGCTATAGTTTGCGAGTGAGAAACAATGAGTTTGACCTTGATACACTTAAAATAGGTATTAACGAAGCGCATGCACAGGGTAAAAAGTTTTATGTGGTATCAAATATTGCGCCGCATAACGCCAAAGTTAACTCGTATTTACGTGATATTGAACCTGTTATAGCCATGAAACCGGACGCGTTGATCATGTCAGACCCTGGTTTGATTATGTTAGTGCGCGAAAAATGGCCTAATATGCCTATTCATCTTTCAGTACAAGCAAATGCTGTAAACTATGCAACTGTGAATTTTTGGGCTAAACAGGGAATTGAGCGGGTGATTTTGTCTCGTGAATTATCACTGGAAGAAATTGCACAAATTCGTCAACTGTGTCCCAACACTGAGCTTGAAGTGTTTGTCCATGGCGCATTATGTATGGCGTATTCTGGGCGCTGTTTACTCTCCGGTTATATTAATAAACGCGATCCAAATCAAGGCACCTGCACCAACGCGTGCCGCTGGAACTATGATGTAAAACCAGGCGTTGAGAGTGAAACTGGCGAAATGGTGCATAAGTTTGATCCTAAAAAAGTGATCCCAACTCTTGGCGAAGGCGCACCGAGCGACGATATTGTGATGCTTGAAGAGCAAGGTCGCCCCGGTGAATACATGCCTGCGTTTGAAGACGAGCATGGCACTTACATCATGAATTCAAAAGACTTACGCGCTGTGCAATACGTAGAGCAATTAACAAAAATGGGCGTCCACAGCTTAAAAATAGAAGGCCGTACTAAATCTTTTTACTACGTAGCGCGTACTGCACAGGTTTACCGCAAAGCAATTGACGACGCCGTAGCGGGTCGCCCATTTGATGCAAACTTATTTAAAACATTAGAAAACTTAGCGCACCGTGGGTATACCGAAGGATTTTTAAAACGCCACGCCCATCAAGAGTATCAAAACTATGAATACGGCCATTCAGTATCAGACAAACAACAGTTTGTTGGCGAAGTTATAGAGCGAAATGCAAATGGCTTAGTAGAAATCGACGTAAAAAATAAATTTTGCGTAGGCCACTCACTAGAGCTGATGACGCCACAAGGTAATATTAGCTTTGTACTTGAATTGATGGAAAACAAAAAAGGCGAAGCAATTACAGATGCCAAAGGCTCTGGCCATATTGTAAAAATCCCATTACCTGACACTATCCATCTAGAGCACGCAATATTGATGCGTAATCTTGATGAAAATCAAAACACACGTGAACCTTTCAAACAAACTGTGGTTTGAACACCATCTTACGTAAGCATTAGTTGTCTAAATAGCCGCTTATATTCAGCGTTTGTTGTTCTTTTGGGATGAAATTAACCTGAAAGAACAACTGACTCTTGGTTATTAGTGGCTCACACCAGCAGCAATGGTGCTGACTAGTTCATTCACACCTTAACTTTTCCACGTAAAATCCTCGCTTTCTGCATTTCAGATCACGTTATGGTTCATAGCGTAACTCTAAATTGGTAATAAGTGTAAGTGTTATTACCTGTTTTCATTTTTGTTGTTACCAATTGTTTTTCCGTGTTTGCTAATTGGCTTTATCACAAGTTTTTATTTTGTTTTTTATTTTAATCAGTATGTTATGAGCTCTTTATGTTGCCTTTAGCTTCCATTCCCCCTCTTTTAAGCATGAAGCTATATTAAATTGGTTACTTTGTTTTTACCCGGTAATAATTGTTTTTTTACAAATTGGTTGACAATTGGTTCGCTAAATAATACTGTTTTTACAAGCTGATTGGTAAAGTCTGTTTGAAAGAGTGTTTTACCTAACAGTAAAAATTCAGAGTTGCGCCGTATTGAGGGGCAACTTATTAGAGATTTAATAAAGCGAAGCTGTGTCACTGTCACTAAGCTGATTAATAGCGCGGGAATAAGCGCTCAATAATTTAGGAGTTATTCATGTCTAAACCAACTATCGGTTTCATCGGGCTAGGCCTTATGGGCGGCAATATGGTCGAAAATTTACAAAATAGAGGCTATGAGCTGGTTGTAATGGATCTTAATAAAGATGCTGTTGCTAAATGTGTTGAGCGTGGTGCTAAAACAGTCACAACTGCTAAAGAACTCGCTGCATCTACAGACATTGTTATGCTTTGTTTAACAACGTCAGCAATTGTTGAGAAAGTTGTTTATGCAGACGATGGTTTGCTTGCTGGTTTTAAAGCAGGCTCTGTACTCATTGATTTTGGTACATCAATTCCAGCTTCTACCAAGAAAATTGGTGCAGATCTAGCGGCAAAAGGTGTTGGTATGATCGATGCGCCATTGGGTCGTACTCCAGCGCATGCTAAAGATGGCTTGCTAAATATTATGGCTGCGGGTGATCTAGAAACCTTTAATAAAGTGAAGCCTGTGTTAGACGATCAAGGCGAAAATGTGTTTCATTTAGGTGAGCTGGGTGCTGGTCACACAACGAAACTAATCAACAACTTTATGGGTATGACAACTGTGTGCGCTATGTCGCAAGCCTTTGCTGTGGCAGATCGTGCCGGCGTTGATCGTCAGCAGTTATTCGACATCATGTCTACTGGTCCTTCTAACTCACCGTTTATGCATTTCTGTAAAAACTACGCTGTAGATAATGTCAGTGATTTAGGTTTCTCAATTGCTAATGCAAATAAAGATCTTGGTTATTTCCTACAAATGGTTGCTGACCTTGGTACAGAGTCGAAAATTGCTGAAGGTTCATCAGCTAACCTACAAGCTGCATTTGATGCGGGTATGGGTCAAGGTAATGTTCCAGAAATATTTGATTACTTTAAAAAACTAAACAAGTAATTCTTGTAAATTTTAGACGCTAGACACGCTGTTTAGCGTCTAAACACACACATTATAAAAGTTGGTATAGCAGAATCTCTCACTGTGGGTATCTGTTTGATCCAGTAAAAAGAGTTAACTATGCGATTGATAAATTTAACTATAATAAAGCTTAGTCTAATCATCCTAGGTTGTATTTCAACAGCGACAATAGCCAAAGACTACTTTGTTGACAGTAAACAAGCTTACATTGACATTGCCAGTAATTTAAAAGCTGGTGATAAAGTTATTCTGAAAAATGGTACTTGGACCGATTTTGAAATTTTATTGCAAGGCCAAGGTACAGAAAAATCTCCTATACAATTAATTGCAGAAACGAAAGGTAAAGTTATTTTATCTGGGCAGTCTAATTTACGTCTTGCTGGACACTATCTTCATGCGAGCGGTTTGGTATTTAAAAACGGCTATACGCCAACTTCAGCAGTGATTGAGTTTCGTCGTAATAAGAGTGAACTTGCTTATCACTCACGTGTTTCTGAAATAGTTATTGATAATTACAACAATCCTGACAAGCGTGAATCTGATTACTGGGTTGCTTTATATGGCCAACATAACCGTTTTGATCATAACCATTTAGTGGGCAAGCGTAACAAAGGTGTTACGGTAGCCGTGCGCTTAAATAGTGAGCAGAGTCAGCAGAATTATCATCAGATCGATCACAACTACTTTGGTTACAGACCAACTTTTGGCTCTAATGGCGGTGAAACATTACGTATTGGTACAAGTCATTACTCATTAACGGACTCTCATACTTTGGTTGAAAATAATTATTTTGAGCAAACCAATGGTGAAGTCGAAATTATTTCAATTAAATCTGGTAAAAACATCATTCGAAATAATGTGTTTTTTGAAGCGCGTGGCACACTTACCATGCGCCATGGCAACGGTAATTTAATTGAAGAAAACGTATTTTTTGGTAACGGTGTGGAACATACCGGTGGTATTCGTGTTATCAATAAAGATCAAATTATTCGCAATAACTACCTTGAAGGGTTAACAGGCTTTCGTTTTGGCAGTGGTTTTACTGTGATGAATGGTGTGCCTAACTCGTCAATTAACCGTTACCATCAAGTAGAAAACGCACAAATAGAAAATAATACCTTTGTTAACGTGCGTCATATTCAGTTAGCGGCAGGTAGCGATGCTGAGCGCAGCGCTGTGCCAATTAACAGCGTAATGAAAAACAACTTAATTATTAATGAAAACAACCAGCAGCCTTTTACTGTTTTTGACGATGTAAGTGGGATCAAATTCTCTGGTAATGTTGCCAATACTAAGGTGTTGAGCAATGTTAATTATGGCGTTAAGCAACAAGCAGTAGCATTAAAGCGTAACGATGCAGGATTACTGTTACCGACCTCAAATAAAGTAAAAGCGGGCGCAAAAACTGATTTAACGGTTATTAGCAAGGCTGAAACAGGTGTTACTTGGTACCCAAAAGTTCCTGCGATTATTGCTTTTGATTCTGGCAAAACTCATACGGTTAAGGGGTCTGCACAGGCTTTATTAAGCGCTATTGAAAATGCAGCGTCAGGGGATGTGTTAGAACTTGCCGCTGGCCAGTACGATGTGTCTAAACTGGTCATTATCGATAAAGTCCTCACTATCAAAGCAGGCCAACACGCTAAGGTAACACTTACTTTTCAACGCTCCTCACTATTTGAAATTCATGATGGCGGAAGCTTAAAGCTTGATGGGTTATCAATCTCTGGAGAAAGCAGCCCTGACTCTGCTGGCAACAGCGTTGTTAGAACGAAGAAGTGGGGAATGGTTAATAACTATCGTTTAGTAATGATGAATAGTCAGCTCGTTGATTTAGACATTAATCACACCTTTGATTTTTTTACCACGGGTAAAGGTGCACTCGCGGATGAAATAACGCTCATCAATAATAAGTTTAATAAAGTCTCTGGCGACATTTTACGACTTGATAGCGAGATTGAAGATCTAGGGATCTACAATGCTGATTACGTTACGTTTACAGATAATAGCTTCAGTAATGTAAGTGGCAGCTTAATCAAACTTTATCGCGGTGGTACAGACGAGAGTACGTTTGGTCCGCATCTTACGATGACAAATAATACCTTGGCTAATGTAGGGCTTGGAAAACGTAATAAAAGTAATGCTAGTGTTTATCTACATGGTGTGCAAGTTACTAACATAGATAGCAATACGTTTGTTAAATCAGCACCTATTGTGATTGAGCATACGGTGGGTGAGCCAAACACTCTGATCGTTAATAATACCTTCGATAGCACAGAAGAGCCAAGTGTTACTGAGCTTAGAGTTGCAGGGCCGCACACGGCCACGTTAAAAAACAATAAAGTAATTAAGAATTAGTGGAGTGTTGTTGATGTCATTCTCAAGCCTACAAACAAAATTAAAAGCAGGTGTAATGTCAATTGCGCTTGCTGTCACAACGTTTAGTTCTTTAGCTGCGCATCCAAATTTAGTGATCACTGAAGATGATGTTGTCAAAATGCGTGGCGCACTTGATAACAAAGGTTTTTTTAGTGAACGCTATCTCAGTTTAAAAGCGCAAGTTGATCAAGAAATAGCCTTTCCTATCGTTGTCCCTGTGCCAAAAGATGGTGGCGGCGGTTACACTCACGAACGTCATAAGAAAAATTACCAATTGATGTATCGTGCGGGGATCATTTATCAACTTAGCCAAGAACAAAAATACGCTGATTATGTTCGCGATATGTTACTTGAATATGCCACGCTTTACCCAAGTTTAGATGTTCACCCTAAACGTAAAGTAAAATCTCAAAACCCAGGTAAGTTATTTTGGCAAAGCTTGAATGAGGCAATGTGGTTGGTATACACCATTCAAGCGTATGATCTGATCCATGATGCATTGACAGATCAGCAAAGTGCTACCATTGAGAAGCAGCTACTTCGTCCAGTCGCTTTATTCTTATCGGAAGGGCAGCCAACAACCTTCAATAAAGTACATAACCATGGTACGTGGGCTACGGCTGGCGTGGGCATGGCAGGTTACGTTATGAATGAACCTGAGTGGGTTGAAAAAGCGTTATATGATTTAGATAAGTCAGGTGAAGGTGGTTTCTTAAAGCAACTGGATATGTTGTTTTCACCACAAGGTTACTATAACGAAGGCCCATATTATCAACGTTTTGCGTTGCTGCCATTTGTAACTTTTGCACAAGCAATTGCACACAATGAGCCAGAACGAAAAATTGCAGAACACCGTGACGGTGTATTGCTAAAAGCAATTGATACAACCATTCAACTTAGCTACAACGGTTTATTCTTCCCAATTAATGATGCTATTAAGAGTAAAGGCATTGATACCATTGAGCTTGTTCATGGTGTTACGGTTGCGTATAGCTTAACGAATGACACAGGCTACTTAGATATTGCCAAACAACAAGGGCAAATTATTTTATCGGGTGATGGGCTAAAAGTAGCTCAGGCGCTAGATAAAGGCTTAGCAACACCTTACACGTTTAAGTCAGTGGCATTTGGTGACGGTAGTGATGGTAAAGAAGGCGCATTAGTTATTATGCGTAGCCAACTTGATGGTGACCAAGCACTGTTATTTAAGCCAGCAGCACAAGGTTTAGGGCATGGCCATTTCGATAAATTAACATGGCAATTTTATGATAAAGGCGAAGAGATTGTCTCTGACTACGGCGCTGCACGGTTTTTAAATGTTGAAGCTAAGTTCGGTGGTCGCTATCTGCCAGAGAATAATAGCTACGCTAAGCAAACAGTTGCTCATAATACTGTGGTGGTTGATGAAACAAGTCACTTCAATGGTGACGTAGAAGTGGGCAATAAAAATGCGCCAACACTTAATTTCTTTGAAACATCTGAGTACGGCACAGTATCAAGTGGTGAAATTAGCACCGTGTATAAAGGTGTTGAACTTGAACGTACATTAGCGCTAGTGAATCTAAAAGAGTTGAACAGTACTGTCGCTCTGGATTTATTTAGCGTGGCTGCTGATAAATCACATCAACTTGATTTACCGCTACACTATAAAGGGCAGCTTATTGATACCAATTTTAAGCTAAAAGCCAACACTAAACAGTTATCGGCGCTGGGTGACAAAAATGGTTACCAGCATCTTTGGTTAAAAGCCACAGCAAAACCAGAGCAAGGGCTTGCTCGCGTGTCTTGGCTTAACGACAACGGCCGTTTTTACACTTTAACCAGCTTAGTTAAAGGTGATGAAGCCTTCTTATTCACGCAACTAGGTGCCGACGATCCTAACTTTAATTTGCGTAATGAGCATGGTTTTATCCGTCGCGTAACAGATAAAAAGCAGCATCAGTTTATTTCTGTACTTGAACCGCATGGTGAATATAACCCAAGTAAGGAATATACCTTAGTGGCCGAAAGTAGAGTGACAAACTTAATACACTCACAGCAAGGTGAGCTGGTATTTGTTGAGCTGGAAATTGCCGACAAGCACTATTTGATCGCTATTAACAAGGCTGAGCTTGCAAGTAAGAAATCATTTAAATATCAAAATAAATCATATTCATTAAACGGCCGTTTAGGCGTTTATTTGATTAACAACATTTAGGAGTAGTTGCGATGAGCAAGCAAAGTGAGCATTTTACATTTGCCAATGAAGCCGAAATTAAAGACCTAGGTAATGGTTTAAAACGCCAAATGCTAGGCTATAACGAAGAGCTAATGGCGGTAAAAATTTGGTTTGCAGAAGGTGCAATTGGCTATAACCATGCACACCGTCATTCACAAGTTACTTATGTAGTTGAAGGTGAATTTCACTTTAATATTGATGGTGTGACTAAAATTCTAAAGCCAGGCGATAGCTGTTTTATTCCACCGTTTGCCGATCACGGTGCAACGTGTCCTACAGGCGGGATTTTAATTGATACGTTTAGTCCTGCTCGTGAAGATTTTTTAGAGGATGAATAATATGAAACTCCAAGGACTACGTTGGTGGGTGATTGCATTAATTGCACTTGCAACCATCATCAACTACATCGATCGCCAAGCGTTAAGTGTTCTATGGCCTGATATAGTTGAAGAATTATTCCCAGATGAGTCGGCACTTGAACGTAAGCAAATTTATGCCAATATCTCTATTGTGTTTGTATTTGCATACGCATTTGGTCAGGCAATTTTTGGCAAAATATTTGACTGGGTCGGTACACGCTTTGGTTTTGTATTATCAATAGGTGTGTGGTCACTTGCTACTGTCGCTCATGCGTTTGCACAAGGGATACTCAGTTTGAGTATTTTCCGCGCTATTCTTGGTGTTGCTGAAGCTGGTAACTGGCCTGGTGCTGCCAAAGGGAATGCTGAGTGGTTTCCAACTAAAGAGCGTGCTTTAGCACAGGGGATTTTTAACTCTGGAGCTGCGATTGGCGGCATTATTGCTATTCCTCTGATTGCCTATTTGACTGTGTATTTTAGCTGGCAAATGGTTTTTGTGGTTGTGGGCGCAATGGGCTTTTTGTGGTTAGTACCTTGGTTAATATTAGTTAAAGCACCACCAGGCTCTCATCCTTGGCTTACTGAAGAAGAAAAGCACTATATTTTATCTGGCCAACGTCGTGAAATAAATGATGAAGGACAGGAAGAAGAAGAATATAACCCTTCAACCAAAGAACTATTAAGTCGCAAGCAAAGCTGGGGTGTGATCATCGCATCGGCAGCTATTGACCCTATTTGGTGGTTATTCGTGTTCTGGATCCCTATTTATTTAAATGAAGTGTATGGCATGGATGTTAAATCGATAGGTATCTATGGCTGGGTTCCTTATGTTGGTGCAATGTTTGGCGCGTGGTTTGGCGGCTTATTGGCACAAAATCGTTTAAAAGCCGGCTGGAGTACAGATAAAACCCGTAAGCTAACGATTACGCTGGGCTGTTTAATAATGTTGCCTGCATTACTTGCTATGGCAAACCCTGGTGCACCTGTTGTAGCGGTTTTAATTATGGCGGTGATTCTATTTGGTTTCCAAACTGCAATTGGCAATGTGCAGACTTTACCAAGTGATTTATTCGGTAAAAAAGCGGTTGGTACATTGTCAGGTTTCTCTGGAATGGCAGCGAAGCTGGGTGCTGTTGGTTTAACTTCATTAGTGCCTTATTTAACTGCTGGCGGAAACTATACCCCTGCGTTTGTTATTGGTGCTTCATTAGCTATTACCGCAATGCTGGCTGTGTGGATTTTAATTCCAAAAATTGAACCATTAAAAGAACCTAAGTAACGGTTCGTTTAGCGGCAGAGTAACCAATGTCTGCCGCTTACTTACAACAAAGGTAAGTTAAAAAATGAAAAAAATATTCTTTTTAGGTGAGTGTATGGTCGAGCTGAGAGCGGTTGATAATACGACTCTCAACCAAGCATTTGCTGGTGATGTGTATAACTCTGCTGTATACCTAAAACGTTGTTTTAATGAAATTAATTCAGTTATTGTTACTGCGCTGGGTAAAGATGTACTCAGTGAAAAAATGCGACATTGCTTTGCCGCTGAGCAGCTGGGAACGCAATTAGTTTTTGCTCACCCAGAGAAAGTGCCTGGTATGTATTATATCGAAACTGACGAACATGGAGAGCGCAGCTTTAGCTATTGGCGAAGCGATTCTGCAGCGCGTAAAGTTGTAGATTTTTTCAATCCAGCAGTCATTGATGAACTCGCCTCTGGTGACATGTTGTTCTTCTCTGGTATTTCACTTGCCGTGATTGAACCTAGAGCACGAGATATATTTTGGCAAACCGTTCGAGATTTAAAAGCGGCGGGTGTTACAGTAGTTTTTGATCCTAACTATAGAGCAAGGTTGTGGCAATCTGTAGAAGAAACAAAGCAACAATATGAGCTTGCATTTAAGTCTGCTGATATCACTTTGCCGGGTGTTGAAGACTTACAGGTATTGTATGGGGTGAACTCGGTAGACGATGTGTTAGCCCATATGAGTCAATTCGATATCAACGAAATTGTTGTAAAAAATGGCCCCGAATCAGTATTAACCTTGGTTGACGGCCAGCTGCAAAGTCATCAGATCACACCGGTGGAAAATGTAGTTGATACAACATCGGCAGGCGATGCATTTAATGGTGTTTACTTAGGTGCACGATTATCCGGGGCTTGTGTTAGCGATGCTGTAAGTAAAGCTGCCAAAGCCGCCGCCATTGTTATTCAGCAACCTGGCGCAATTACCGCAAAAGATATTTTCAATCGGGCAATGGTTGACTCACAGTAATAGAATTTAAACGAAAAGGCTTCAATGGGGTGCCTTTTCGTCTCAACACATAATAAATATTAAGAGAGATATAGCTATGACTCGCTTTACTGAACTCATGTCGGGACAAACACTTCTTCCTTTAATTCAAGCTGATACTGCTGAGCAAGGCGTTAATATAGCCAAAGCAATGGCTGCTGCAGGATTAGGCTTGGTTGAAGTTGTGCTGCGCACCGATGCATCTTTAGCTGCAATTAAAGCTATAAAAGAAGCTGTACCATCGTTAAAAGTGGGTGCTGGCACAGTGATCAATGCTGAAATTTTACAGCAAGCACTTGACGCAGGTTCTGACTTTATTGTTACACCCGCTGTTTCTCCAACCTTGCTTGCGGCGTTGAAAGAATGCCCTGTACCGGTTGTTCCTGGTGTATCTAATACGGCTGATATTTTACTGGCGTTAGAAGCTGGCTTTACAGAGCAAAAGTTATTTCCGGCTTCACTATCAGGCGGCGCACCATTTTTAAAAGCAGTTTCAACCGTGTTCCAAAGTGTCAGTTTTTGTCCGACTGGCGGCGTAAATGCACAAAATAAACACGAATACCTCGCCTTGGATAATGTCATTGCTGTAGGTGGTACGTGGATAGCACCTAAAGAGTGGGTTGAACAAGAGAATTGGCAGGCGATCACTGATGCCTGTGTTGAGGCGAATAAAGCGTAAGGGTCTATGCAGAATGGGTTATCTACTAGCACAAGTAAAACCAGGAGTCATTGTTGGTGATGATGTCACAAAGGTGTATGAACATGCCCGTGAGCATCAATATGCATTACCTGCAGTTAACGTGATCGGCACATCTTCGATTAATGCCACTTTACAAGCGGCAAAAAAAGTACAGTCCCCCGTTATTATTCAGCTTTCGAACGGTGGCGCCCAGTTTTTTTGTGGCAAAGGCCTTGTTTTACCTGAGCAACAAAGTGCTGTGCTTGGTGCTGTAAGTGCGGCTAAGTATGTTCATACTGTTGCTGAGCATTATGGCGTGCCAGTTATGTTGCATACGGACCATGCAGCGAAAAAGTTACTGCCGTGGATTGATGGCTTGTTAGATGAAGGCGAACGTTACTTTCAGCAAACAGGGAAGCCGCTTTTTAGTTCGCATATGATCGACCTTTCTGAAGAGCCATTAGAAGAAAATATAGCTATTTGTGAACGTTATTTAGCACGTATGGCAAAAATAGGCATGACCTTGGAGATTGAGTTAGGTTGCACAGGTGGTGAGGAAGATGGAGTGGATAACAGCCACCTCGATAGTTCTTCTCTTTATACACAACCAGAAGAAGTTGCCTATGCATATGAAAAATTAAGAAAAATTAGCCCTAATTTTATTATTGCAGCTTCATTTGGCAACGTTCATGGTGTTTATAAGCCCGGTAACGTTGTGTTGACCCCTAGCATTTTGAAAGACTCCCAAGCTTATGTTTCACAGAAGTTTGGTTTACCGCACAATAGTTTAAATTTTGTTTTCCATGGTGGCAGTGGCTCAGAGCAAGATAAAATTGCAGAGTCACTAACCTATGGCGTAGTGAAAATGAACATTGATACCGATACGCAATGGGCGTGTTGGGATGGTGTGCTGAATTACTATCAAAACAATAAAGAGTACTTACAGGGACAAATAGGTAACCCTGATGGTGACGATAAGCCGAACAAAAAATATTATGATCCGCGAGTTTGGCTAAGTCACGCAGAGCAAAACATGACGATGCGATTATTGCAGTGTTTTACTGATCTTAATTGTGTTAACAGGTACTCATCATGAAACGACTAATTCCAGTGTTAAAAAGCGATGGTGTGGAAACCGATTTAATTATGTTGATCCGCACCATTTTAGCGACCAGTAAAGAAATCGCATTTCGAGTAAGCCAAGGTGAGCTCGCTGGGGTTTTAGGATCGACTTTGGATGAAAATATCCAAGGTGAGGTACAAAAAAAGCTTGATGTGATCGCCAATCAGTTACTTAAAGATATGTTACTTGAGGAAGACTGTGTGGCAGCAGTTGCATCTGAAGAAGAAGATCATGCTGTTCCTGGTAACCCTGCTGGTCGGTATATTGTCGCGTTTGATCCGCTAGATGGTTCCTCCAACATTGATATAAATGGTCAGATAGGGACTATTTTTACTATTTACGAAAAACGTGATGATGTGCCTTATGACAGTGATGAGCAGTTTGTGCAAGCAGGTAGCAAGCAGTTATGTGCAGGTTATGTACTGTACGGTCCTGCTACCTTACTAGTGATGAGTACCGGCGGCCCAACTCGTTGTTACACGTTGGACTTAACTCACGGTGGGTTTTTACTAACAACAGAAAAAATGTCAGTCGCACCCGATAGTAAAGAATTTGCAGTCAATATGGCGAATTACCGCTATTGGCATGAAACGATCCAGGCTTACTTTGATAAAGTGCTCTACGCAGGCCCTGAGTTTGAAAAAAGCTCAATGCGATGGAGTGCAGCTATGGTGGGGGATGTTCATCGAATCTTATCAAGAGGCGGTACATTTCTTTACCCTGAAGATAAACGACAAGGTAATGAAAATGGCAAAATAAGATTGCTTTATGAAGCCAACCCTTTGTCGATGTTGATTGAAAACGCCGGTGGGCAAGCGAGCTCTCGCGGTCAGCGAATTTTAACCATAGAGCCGACTAGCCTTCATCAGCGTGTACCCGTTGTAATGGGCTCACCTGCGAGTGTGAGTGTTTTCAATAACGCTGTTTTTGAGCAATAACAAAAGCAGCTTATCCGCGCGGAGAATACAATGATAAAACACAATATATTTCTGCCTGCATTAACATTATTAGCGACGGTTGCGTGGCATTGTGGTGTGAATGCACAACAGCAAGCAGCTGCTATTCCACAATCGCACCAGCAATTAACTGCAGGTGTATTGTTAGGTGATTTCACTAAGTTAGATGCAAGTAAAACACCAAGCGAAAACTTTGATTTACTTAATTGGTATTTAACTTTACCCACAGATCTTAATAAAGATCAAAAAGCAGATATCGTTTGGGAAAAGCCATTAAGTGATGGTTTTAAACTAGAGCCATTATTTTACACGGCTGCAGATGGTGGAATGGTATTTGCCTGTCCTAACCAAGGTGCCAAAACCTCTAAAAACACTAAGTATGCCCGTACTGAATTACGTGAAATGCTCAGACGAGGTAACACGCGAGTAAAAACTCAAGGGATCACGGAAAATAATTGGGTATTTAGTTCAGCTCATAGCTCAGTAAAAAGAAAAGCTGGGGCAGTCGAAGGCAGCTTGGAAGCAACGCTCGCAGTTAACCGTGTATCTGTAACCGGAGACATAAAAAAAGTAGGGCGCGTTATTATTGGTCAAATACATGCGACTGATGATGAACCAATCCGCTTATACTATCGTAAGCTACCTGATAATGAGCATGGTGCTATTTATTTTGCTCATGAGATCAACGACGGCGATGATGTATGGGTAGATCTTGTTGGTAGCCGCTCCCATACTTTGGCTGATCCCACTGATGGTATTAAATTAAATGAAAAGTTTAGTTATAAAATTACTGTGGAAAATGATGTTTTGTTTGTAACCTTGATCCGTCAAGGAAAGCCTAACATTACTAAATCTATGGATATGAGTGATAGCGGTTATAGCAAAAACAATCAATATATGTACTTTAAAGCCGGTGTTTATAACCAAAACAACACAGGCAACCCCCAAGATTATGTTCAAGCTACTTTTTATCATTTAAGTAACCAACACTAAAAGCCCTCCAAAAGGTAAACAAAGTACAGAGTGCGCTGTTTACCTTTTAGCTCCCCGTTCAAAAAGCGTTTTATCCCATTATTAAAATTACATTCTGGTTAATATTAATTGGTAATAACAGTGTGCTTACCTTGTTGGTGAGTTGTCACTGCTTATTGGTCATACCCGATGTTGTAGTGGTTTTCTGACTTTTAGCAGTGGTGTGAATTAAATGTTATGTTTTTTGAGCGGATATAGTGGTAAATTCTTTTCGATTATGGTTATATTACCAAACAAGTTAACAATTCATTATAAAATTGACTTTTTGGTAATAATTTTAAGCTGTATTTTGGTAATAACACACAATAACTATTAGAGATTAAACCATGAATTTGGAGAATAGAGCCATATGAACTTAAAAAACTTTGCACTTTGTGCCGTCGCGCTGGCAATTGTAGGTTGTAATTCAGACTCGAAAAATAATGATAACACTTTGGGCTCTATTGCTCTAACTGGTACTCCCCTGTCTGGCGAAACGTTAAACACGTCTGTTACTGATGCTGATGGTATCTCAGGAGATATCAATTATTACTGGTATGCAGATGGTCAATTAATTGCAGGTGCGAACAGCGCATCATTCACACTTACTGATGAACAAGTTGGCTTTGCGATTTCAGCTCAGGCAAGCTACACCGATAATGGCGGCACGAATGAATCGCGCGTTAGTAACGCTACCGCAGAGGTTGCCGCAATTGCTTATGATGCAGCAGTCGCCATTACTGGTAATGCATTGATTGGTTCTACCCTTACAGCCACAGTCAGTGATCAAAACGGTTTTGATAGTGAAACCGTTGCTTATGCTTGGTTTGCTGATGGTGTGCAAATTGATGGCGAAGTATTACCTGAGCTGGTATTAACTGAAGCACATGTCGGTGCCGTGATCACGGTAACTGCAACATTTGTAGATGATCGTGGGTTTAGTGAGTCAGCAACGTCTGCTGCTACCAGCGCGGTTGAGCGAGTTAACGCTCAAGGAATGGTAACAATTAATGGCACACCCACTATTGGTAATACAATGGTTGCAGTAGTTAGCGATGAAGACGGTGCAAGTGGCACAATCACTTACCAATGGTTAGCGGATGATGTTGCTATTAGTGGTGAAACTGCAAGCGAATATATTGTTTCACTAGCGCAATTAGGCCAAGTCATTACGGTAAAAGTTAGCTATACCGATGACAATGGTTTTACAGAAGAAAATATCTCGGCAGCGACATTAGCGGTATCGGAAGAAGCGGTTAATATCGATGGTACGCTCAATATTATTGGTTCTGCGCCATATTTATCAAACGCCGTGTTAACTGCAGAATTGGTTGAGCAAAATGGTTTTGATGAAGCGGGTGTCACTTATACATGGGCCGCTGACGGTGTTGAGATTGCCAACAGTAACAGTAAAACGTTTACACCTACGGATTATGCAGGAGCGATAATATCTGTAACTGCAAGCTATACTGATAATGATGGCTACCCAGAAACAGTGACTGGCTCACTTGACTCATTAGTTTATACACAAGTGGTTAATAACGCTGATGAGTTGGCTACCGCATTAAATGGTGTGGTAGCGGGGTCAGTGATTGGTTTGAACTCAAATCAATACGCCGATCCAGCTGAAATACTATTAACAAACGCTGTTACTATTCGTGCTGTTGAAGGGCAAACACCGGTTATTTTAGGTGAAGCGTGTATCCATGTAGCTGCGGGAGTTGATGGTGCCGCTGTGACTGGCCTTACTTTTAAAAACATAGATACGAAAGCAAGTTCATTTTGTTCCAATGAAGAAAATGCGGTTATCTATTCAGAAGGAGATAACTTTGTTTTCTCTGAAAACACCATGGATGGCGACCAAGCTGATTTAAATAAAACTGATTATCATTGGCTGGTGTTAAAAGGTAATTCAGCACTCGTAGAGCGCAACACCTTTAGTAATCGTAATAATGCGGCAAAAGGGTCAGTGATTAAAATGGCTTCATCGAGTGCTAATCACCTTGTACAGTACAATTTGTTTGGTGAGAGTATTAACCCTAATTATGCTGATTCTAGCTTATTATTGTTAAATGTAGGTAGTACCACAGGTACTGATGCAGCTGATACAGCAAATTTCACTATTCAATATAATCGTATTGATAACTTTGTATCTGGCCGACGTTTAATGCGTGTGCAAACATCTGGCGCGAAAATTCACGGTAATACAATTATCAACCCTAACGGCGCAATTTCGTTAGAAGACGGTGCATTTAATACCGTAAGCGATAACATTATCATTCGCACTACAGATGTTAAAGATAGTAATGATCGTCCTAGTGGTGTGTTAGTAACACCTTTAGGTCATAAAATTACTAATAACTATATTGCGGGTATTCGTGCTGATGGTAAAGAAACAGGAGGCATTGTATTTACACCAAACCCATTCTCACAAGCTACGGGTGGTGTGCCAAATTCGGGCAACCAAGCAATTCTTGATGGCTCAGGTGATTTTACGCTTTCTGTAAAAAATAACACTGTGCTTAACTCTATCCAACCTATTGTGTTTAGTACTGAAGTAGGCTCTAAAGCGGGGGTTGGCGACTGTGATGAACTAACTCCTGATAACAATGCCGTACTTTATGGCTTAACAAAGAACTTCTTTAAAATTAATTTTGACGCTAACTTAATTGCTAATGGTGTTGGTGAAAAAGACAATTCACTAGCAACAAGCCAAGGTTACTTTCTAAACTTTGATTATGCTTCTTCACCTAGCGCCCATGCTTTTGAATATGATTGTGACTTAATTAATCACACCGTTTCTAACTTCTCAAATAACTATGGTTTCACAGATAGTTATGCATCTGGTGATGTTGAAGATGACTTCTGGGTAGATTTTAGAAAAGAAAATGGCAATGGTAATTTTGATTCTGATGGTGCCGTTGACCAAGACCCAGCAGCCAACGGTAAAGAAGTGCCCGCACTTATCACCGCAGATAATACATTAACTGAAACAGATCTTAGTGGTGCTCAAGCAATCGCTGGTGCTAAAGGCCTACACTATATTCAAGCCTCAGAAGTGGGTGTTGGTTCTACTTGGAAAGTACAACCTGAGTAAGTACCGCACTTATTTTTAGACAACATAAAAAGGTAGCGACAAGCTACCTTATATAATAACAACGGAGATCTCGACATGTCGTTGAACAAAGAACACACAAAGATTACTGAATTACATATACAGGAACGCACTCGGTTTGCACTGCGTCCTGTTGCTAAGTTAGTTAAAGCCACTATGTTTGCCGGTGTGGCAGGTTCGCTTGCATTTAGCGCTCATGCACAGGAAGCGCCTGCACAAAACGTGGCGGCTGAAGATGATGGCATTGAAATTATTAGTGTAACGGGTTCACGTAGAACGATTCAAAATCAAATCGCGATTAAACGTGAAGCAACGACTGTAGTAGATGGTCTGTCTGCTGATGACATTGGTGATTTACCAGCGCTTTCTATCGGTGAAGCACTTGAGTCAATCACAGGGGCTGCATCACACCGTGAAAATGGTGGTGCGACTGAAATTACGATTCGTGGTTTAGGCCCATTCTTAAGCGCAACGCATATTAACGGTCGTGAAGCGACAAATGGTAGTGGTGATCGCTCAGTAAACTTCTCACAGTTTCCATCAGAGTTAGTTAAAAAAATAGCGATTTATAAGACCCAAGATGCATCAATGATTGAAGGCGGTGTAGCGGGTGTTATTGCACTTGAGACAGTTCAGCCACTTGATTTTGGTAAGCAGCGCATTCAAGGTGAAGTTAAAGTCAACTACAACCCTGATGAAAGTAATGTTGAGAACTCATTACAAAGTGATGTGGGCTTTCGCGGTACTTTTAGTTATGTAGATCAGTTTGAGTTTGATAATGGCCAAGCTGTAGGTGTGTCGTTTGGCGTGCAGCGTCAAGACATCAGTCAACCAGAAGCGGAATACAGAAGTTCAAGCCCAACTGGCTCTTCATTATGGGCGTGTTTAAACGATCCAACCAATACCAATGAAGGTTTCTATCGCAGTAGTGCTGGTGATTGTGAAGACCAAGTTGCTGGAGAAAAATTAACAAATCAAGGTTATCAGACTGCGATTGATCCAGATACAGGAAAAGCTCAAAGCGATGGTACACCTTACGCGTGGACCGGCAGTAGCCGCAGTTTCCGTCAAAATGAAACATCAGACGAACGTGATGCAATCTTTATGGCGGTACAATACCAACCTTCAGATGTATTGGATATCAACTTAGATGCGCAGATTTCTGATAGAACTCAAGCAGAAGCTCGCCATGATTTACTTTTCTTACAAAAACGTGCGACACCTGGCATCACCGGCCCTTCATTGGTGACTAACCAAGCAGGTGGTATTTTACATTGGGAAGGTGAAGAGCGAATTGAATCTGCAGGCGAGCAATTTTCTCGTGAAGAAAATTACCGTGGCTATGGCTTGAATGTAGATTATCAAGCGACAGATAACCTAAATTTAAATTTTGATGTTTCTTACTCACAAACTAAGCGTGAAGAGTTGCAAATTTCAAACCGTGGTAGAACTGTTGACCGCCCATTCTTTAGCTGGGATATGGGAGAGCATATTCCACACTTTACACTTACTGATTTTGATGTAACGGATATTTCAAATTATACCGATAGCCTACGTACACGTCTTGACCGCGAAAATGCGCGTGAAAATGAAGTTATCGGTGCACGCGTTGATTTTGAATACACATTAGGTGGCGACGTATTTACCAGTATCCAAGGTGGTGTAAGAACCTCAGAGCTGACGTTTGTGCAATATGGTGGTAATCAAGGTAATGGTTCTCGTACTGAATATACACTGGATGAGAGTGTGACGCCTGCGTTAGATGTACTACAAAGCTGCCAAATTGATTTCCCTGAATCAGGCTTTTTATCAAGTGTGTCAGATGGTGATATCCTGACTCATGTAGATAGCGATGGTAACGTAGTTGCTAGCGGCACAGGTTCATCATGGGCAACCTATGACAATGTCTGTTTTTCACAAGCACTGGCAGCATCTAATGGCGGTGCGTTTGCTTACCCAGAACTTGAGTATGAAAATGCAGGTACTATTGATGTAACAGAAAAAACCACCTCAGTTTACTTAATGGCGAATTATGACACTGAAATGTTCGGCAAATATATTCGTGGTAACTTTGGTGTGCGTGTAGTTGATACTGATGTTACATCATTAGGTTTTAGAAACACCTTTGAAGTAGTTACGAATGAAGATGGTTCATTGACACTCGTGCCTGGTGAATCGCTTGAGCAAATTGAAGGCGGTGGTGGTTACACTGAAGTACTACCCAGCTTCAACCTTGTAGTCGATTACAGTGAAGACATTTTATTACGTGGTGGTATATACCGTGGTATGTCTCGTCCTGATCCAGCGAACTTAGGTTATAGCCGTACTTTCCAAACGGATGAAGAATCGGCACCAACATCACTTGGTGACTTATTCGTAGGTGTAAATGGTTCTGGTAACCCTAACACGCAACCGTTAATGTCTTGGAACTACGATGCTGCTTTTGAATGGTATCCTAATGAAGATGCTATCTTCGCCTTTGGTGTTTACTATAAACAATTCCAAGGTGGATTCCAGCAACAAACGGTATTAGAAGACTTTATCGTTGGCGGGCAAACGGTAACATTGCCAATTACTAACTCTGTAACCACAGATGAAGAAAGTGACCTATTTGGTATTGAAACCTCAATCACCTATCGTTGGGATAGCGGTATTGGTATTAAGCTTGGTTATAACTATGCTGATACAGACATGGAGTATGAAGACAGTTTATATGGTGATACTTACGTTACTGACTTAGATGGTAATACAACTCAGCTAACAGCTGGTATTGTATCACCTGCATCGGTACCTGGTTTCTCAAAGCATGTACTGAGCAGCCAGTTGTATTATCAAATTGGCGATTTCGATACAGCGATTATCTATAAATATCGTAGTGAGTATTTCCAACCTTACACGAGTAACTCAACCCGTTTACGTTATGTTGATGCGGTTGGTGTATGGGAAGCGCGTGCATCATATAAAGTTAATGAACATGTACGAGTTAAACTCGAAGCAATTAACTTATTTAGCCAGCCTAAATCTCAAGATTACTTTACTGAAGGTAACCTAGGTGAAGTTAATGATTATGGCCCTCGCTTATTTGCAGGGGTATCTTTCAAGTTTTAATTAGTTGAAAGTAAACAAAAAAGGCGGGCAACCGCCTTTTTTTACAACTAGAAATAATTGGTTAGCCAATTTATGTTGTGAAGCCTTTATAACCGCTACATTAGTCTTATAACATAAAACTTTTCCTGCTCCACAAAAAAACAAATCCTAATTTGATGTTAATAATCAATTGGTTATTAAAGGTTTTTGTTAGCCTGTATTATTGGTAATAACAATTGGTTGATGTTTTTTTAAAATGTTATTACCAAAGGGGTTGATCTTTTTTCATTCAGGTGTAATTATTTGGTTAACCTTTTGTGAAGGCAAACGGTAACAAGACAACAAGTAAATAAACATAGCATTCGATCACACAGGAAAAACTATGAAGCACAAATTATCTAGCGTTACATTAGCGATACTTTCAGCTACGGCATTAAATGTTGCATCAGCACAAGAAACAGAAAAACAAGTTGCAGATGATGTCGAAATAATTGAAGTATCAGGGATTAGACAATCACTCACCAATGCTTTGGCAGAGAAGCGTTCAGCAGATAGCCTTGTTGAAGTTATTCAAGCTGTTGATATTGGTAAAATGCCAGATCAAAACTTAGCAGAGGTATTAGAAAACATTACAGGCGTACAGATCACCCGTGAAGCGGGTGTTGGTACAGGCGTTCAAATTCGTGGTACTAATGCCAATCGTACAGAAATAAATGGGGTATCGACTGTTGGTTCAGGTTCAGGACGTACTGGTATTAGTTTTGAAGATGTTTCTGCATCGATGATCTCTGCTGTTGAGGTGATTAAATCACCACAAGCAAAGACAATCGAAGGCTCTGTTGGTGGAACTATTAATTTACGTACAATTCGCCCACTGCAGTTAGATGACACGCTAGGATCGTTTCGTATTCAAGGTGAAGATAGCAGCTTATCAACTGATGGTATTAAACCGCGTGTATCAGCCGCGTGGGGAGATAACTGGGAATTAGACTCAGGTGGTGAATTTGGTGTGGTATTGAGTGCCAGCTACGCCGAGCAAGATGTAACCGCATTTCGCCCACGTGCAGACCGCGACAATGTTGTAGCAGCTGATAGTGGTGCGGCAAGTGCACAATCTTTCGATTTCTTACCAATCCAATTTTTGATTCAAGATTATGATAACTATGAATCAGAAACCATGAACTTTGCAGGTAGCTTAGAGTGGGCGCCGACTAGTAATACAAAATTCTTTTTTGATGCCGTAGTGAATGACCAAGACCGCCGTCAAGAGAGCTCGCGTGTGCAAGCATCAGGCGTAAGTGATTTACGCAATGTATCTGTGCCAACTGAGTTTGAAGATGTTAATTTTGGTGTCTTAGATGGTCAAGACTTAGGCAGCATAAAAGCGGCATTAAAAGGTGTGATCCCAGTTGAAGATGGTGGTGGTGATGCTAACTTACGTTTTTCAAGTGACACAAACTCACGCCAAACAGATAGCCAAATATTTAGACTTGGTGGTGAGTGGCAAGGCGATGACTTACTATTTAGCGTAGAAGCTTCAACTTCTCGTTCTAATTCAACAACACCGAGTTTCAACACAACATTAAACTTTATTAACCCTAATGTTGCTGTGAACGATTCGAATGAAAATGGTACACCATTTGAGTATGACTTAAGTGGCGGGGCATTGGCGTTTGGTATTGCTCAAAGTGAAGCAAATGCACCAACAAGTGCTCAGCTTTTAGACCCAGCTAATGTTGTATTACGTGATGTTAACCAAGGACGTGATACCACAGAAAACCAAGAAGATGCATTCAGAGCTGATTTTACTTATTATTTTGATGAGCTTATTAGATCTGTTGACTTTGGTTATCGCTATAACAAGTCAAGCAGCACATCAGACCAAATTCGTGATAATGTTGGTTTGAGAAGTATGGCTGAGAGCCCAACGGGTGACTTATTTGCAGAACTATTGGTAGCGGGTCCTGATAACTTTAATGCTGCAGATGGTCGTTCTTTATTTATTAAAGACTTCTTATTAGTGAATCCTGAGCTGGCCGGCTCTAACCCTGATTATGTGCTTGATGTATTAAACGATGCAATCGTTGCTAACAATGCCATCACAGGCTCTGATCGTGCACCAATCAGTTCACCTACATCACAAGTTAGTGCGTTCTTTGATATTGAAGAGACTACACATGCATTATACGCACAGGCAAACTTTGAATATGAAATGTTCCGCGGTAACTTTGGTGTACGTTACTTACAAACAGATATCACCTCTACTGGTAATTCAGTAACAATTGATGGCAATGGCGATCAAGTCGTTTCGCAAATTGTGTCTGAGGCTGATTATGATTTCTTATTACCACGTATAAATATTATTGCTGACGTTGCTGAAGACTTAATTGTTCGCCTTGGTTGGTCAAAAGATATTCGTCGTCCTGATTACGATGACCTATCTACCTCAGTTTCATATAGCACAAGCCCAAATACAGCGGTAGCTATTGGTAATCCGGGTTTAGAGCCAGAAGAAGTAACTTCATTTGATATCTCTACTGAATGGTATTTCGCACCATCAGCATTAGTGAGTGTAGGCTATTTCCATAAAAAACGTGAAGACTTACATGTAACTAAGCAAGTTGACCCATACGAAGATCCAGCGACGGGTTTCCGCGACACCACAGGTCCTGCTTGTGAAGGTGGTGGTACATTTAACCCTATTGCCGATATCAATGTATTTGGTCCTGAGCCTGGTGTAGGTGTATGTGTACCAACACAAACAACCGTGAATGATTCAGATACTCGTACACAACAAGGTATTGAACTTGCGTTTCAGTATGATTTATCGAGCTTTGAGAGCGACTTAGGTTGGGCATCTGGATTTGGTGTAATGGCAAATTATACGTATCAAGAGTCATCAGGTGGTGAAGCAATTGATAATGCGATAAGCCGTGCTAATGCAGTATTCGCACTGACTACAGGTATCTCAGACATTGAAGTTTCAGCTAAACAACCGTTGATAGATTTATCTGAAAATGCCTATAACTTTACTTTGTACTATGAAAAATATGGTTTCTCAGCGCGTGCACGTTATACATGGCGTGAAGGTTATCGCTCAGAAGACTTCGGTAGTACATCAAGTTACCCATGGGGTTTCCCAGTGGTACAAGAAGACCGTGGGCAGCTGAATGCGAGTGTGAGCTACGATGTTAATGATCAGCTCAATATTGGTGTTGAAGCAGTTAACTTAACTGAATCAGAAGTAAGCCAGTCTTGTGTAAATGGTGGTTCGCTATTGTGTTACCAAGGTTTAACTGACCGCCGTATCACCTTTGGTGTGAGCTACCGTTTTTAAAAACAGTGTGTGAGAGTATCAATTAGGATAATTGATATTAAAGCAAGCCTTTATTAAGGCTTGCTTTTTTTTGTTCTCAGCCCTAAACCACTTTTTAATCTATTAAGTTACTGAACAGTTATAGCAACACAAGTTGCTAGGTATTACTGTCGCACAATGATTTATACCAATCGACTTAAATATTTAACCATTCTAGCGGGCTAAATAAAGCGCTAACTGCGTTATAAATTTTTCATGTAGAACAACTACATGTCAAAATTTATGCCTTGTTATCACTCCATTTATCTGTCGCTATAAATTGTCATTA
>NZ_PNDT01000332.1:0-456 GCF_005886375.1 Pseudoalteromonas sp. S1727 | reverse complement strand
AGGATGATGTATGTAGTATAGCAAATTACGCTGCAGTAGAAATCTTCAGCACTTATTTTAACGATACTAAAATCGATATCTTAACTGATGGTATCAAAATGGGCTTAGTTTATAGCCATACTTGGACCTGCTATAACGGCCGTGAAAAAGCCTGCGGTCAGTGTGCTGCGTGCCAACTCCGCTTAGAACCATTTAGTCTGAATAATATAACTGATCCTATCGAATACGAATAAGCACAAAAAAGGCTATCATCTCGAAAGACTTTTTCTTAATGCTAAGCGTTACTCACAGTTTATAACCAACGTTTTACTTGTATCTTATTATCGCTATAGTCTTTTCCAATTATCTTTTGTAACTTTAGCTCTTCTGGGATAATTTGAAATCAAGATAAATAGACTATAAACTCCTTTACGACCAACAGTTCGCACACCGTTGTTACGATCACGCCCCCAGCGC
>NZ_PNDT01000331.1:0-317 GCF_005886375.1 Pseudoalteromonas sp. S1727 | reverse complement strand
AGAAACCACAAATAAAATAAAAGATTTACCAGGCAACCGAAAATAACATCATATTGTTAGTTTCTATCGTTATTCCAAACGAAAAAATAGCAAAGCTGTAAGGTTTGTATTTTAGCTTTCAGGACCAGTAAAGCACGTTATATTTGCTGTAGCCCCAACTGGGCCTTATAAAAATCGATTAGTGGTGGACTTATATGACAAAAAGCAAGCAGAACCCGCTGTACCTAGTAGCAATGTTGCAGTTAAAAAGCGGGAGCTAAATCAGCAGCGTGATATTGTTATTGCCATTGATGAAGGACATGGTGGCGAAGACCCCG
>NZ_PNDT01000330.1:0-260 GCF_005886375.1 Pseudoalteromonas sp. S1727 | reverse complement strand
TAGAGAAATTGATTTGCGGTTATAAAGCACTCATCGCACGATCACTGTTATACGCTTGTGCGTCAGCTTGTGCTTTTGCTTCTAAAACAGTTGGATCGTTACCTGTCGCATTTTCGTAAAGTTGTAATTAATCTTCAGCATTAGATGATGTAGCCGTTAAAGCGCAGGATAAGCCAATTAGCTCAGCAAGAATTTTCTTTTTCATTATTAGATAATTCATAATAGAATTAACGTAATAAAAGCAGGGTAACCTGTTTTAC
>NZ_PNDT01000329.1:0-264 GCF_005886375.1 Pseudoalteromonas sp. S1727 | reverse complement strand
TTTATGTTGATCTTCGTAAACATTACCAGGCAAAACTAATTATTCAGCCCAGTGGTAATTTTCATAAAAGCTTTCTTAATGTTTTTTGCCGGTGCTGATTGTGTTCACTCGATTAAAAGTGAAAATATCACAGTAGATTCAGGAGAAAAGCGTACTTTATATTGGAGCTTAATAGGGAAGAGTTTGCTAATTGTCTTTCCTTTTTTTATTGGCCGTTTGGGTTTATATAGTGTTGATCTGCTGCATTCATTTCGCTACAGAATT
>NZ_PNDT01000328.1:0-215 GCF_005886375.1 Pseudoalteromonas sp. S1727 | reverse complement strand
ATTTCCACGCCTCCCACGCTCACCATGATACTGGTCTTAGTCTCTTGGTTTTAGGGTCAATTTACGTTTACCTGCGTGCAAGGTAACACTCGTTGCTTCTGGCACAACCTTCAACACTTTTACATACTCTTCTCGCGCTTGCACTTTTGCGCTTGGAATCGAAATTATTTTGTTACCTTTACCTTTACCCAAATTTGGTAAGTCACGTAACGGGA
>NZ_PNDT01000327.1:0-272 GCF_005886375.1 Pseudoalteromonas sp. S1727 | reverse complement strand
TATAAAGAAGATATATATCTAGACTCAATCTGTGAAAAAATACATAGCCAATAAGTATAATGGCTAACTAACCTAACCCGCCACATCGATTCTGAATTAGCATATTAATACAGTTCTTAATAACTAAAAAAAGCTCACTGATGACCGTTTTTTAGTTATTTCACCTGATCTCAGGTTTTTTTCGTTTATATTCAAATCTCATTATTCCGATTTAGCTTACACTCTGTTTATATTTGGCTTTTATTTTGCTACTGCTACAGTAACTAGCCTAT
>NZ_PNDT01000326.1:0-326 GCF_005886375.1 Pseudoalteromonas sp. S1727 | reverse complement strand
CAGCTAATGAGATCAAAGATATGGCCACATTAATTGCTACCGCCACTGAAGAGCAAAGTAGCGTCGTTGCAGATGTGGGACGTAATATAGAGCAAATTAGAGATATAAGTGACATAGCAATGCGTGAGAAAATTGATACCGAACAAGCAATAAAAGGGCTCGCCACAAGTGCACAAACATTAGGGATCTTAGTTGCAACCTTTGAAAAACACTGGGAAAGTTTGTTTCAGTTAAAAGCCTTATTCCCTGGTTAGATATAATAGATGATGAAACATGTAGCTGGATTTGGCGTTATCTAACAGAAAAAATAGATGAGGCGGCAGAGG
>NZ_PNDT01000325.1:0-251 GCF_005886375.1 Pseudoalteromonas sp. S1727 | reverse complement strand
ATGTCTTATTTTAACCTTCACTATTACTGAGTTTTTTAATTTTTTATTCTTTAAGCTAGAGCTTTATATGACTTCTCTATTTTGCTTTTGTTGCCACTTAATATACCGTCATATCTTTTAGTTTTGTTATTGATGGGATCTGATTTATTAAAAAAATAATATTCAAATATTTTTAGAGAGGACTTTCTCTGGTGCTACGGTATCTGCGTAATAGTTACAATGGTGTGTAATAAAATATCAGAATAATCTAT